>WRKH01000276.1 GCA_009778175.1 Turicibacter sp. | reverse complement strand
GAGCGGAGCGAATAGTGAAAAAATTTTCAAAAAATGTTGACAAAACATTTTCACTGTGATACTATGTGTCTATAAGGGTTTGGCAACGAACTTTGGGATGGATTCTTAAAATAAAAATGTGTCATGAGAAAAGAAAGGAGTAAGTTTATGAGTAAATTTACAAAGAGTTTGGCGAGTATGGCTTTAGCGTTGATACTGACGCTAGGCGTGGGCGGTTTTACCGCCTTTGCAAGTGAGGTAGGAAATGCAAGCGGAGGAGGGTACTTCGGAACGAACGATGTTGACCGCCTTTATCAAGGTGGCGGAGGCAGTAGAGTTCCAACAAGACCTTGCGTTTGCGGAGGAGGCGATGGCATCAACCTTAGCCCGATTTGCGGGAACGGTTGAGTGTAACGTAAAATTTAACGATATAGTATGTGTTTTTGCCAAGGGGCTTTTGAAGCCACTTGGCGATTATTCAAATTAAGTGTTTTTACAGAAAGGGGCTTGGAATTATGAAAAAAATACGATTTTTGCTCATATACTTATTTGCTTTAGCCGTTTTAGTGGCTTGTAATGATGATGTTGAGCTTGAAGATTGGGAAACAGAAATCAAACAAGACTATATTGAAGTTATCGAACAAAATTTAGAAGATAATGTTGATACTCCAGCGATTGCTCAAATAGAGCACCTTCAACTTACTCCCGAAGATTTTTGGTATGATTTTGAATTTCTCACGCAAATTTTAGAGGATAATTTTCCGTTTTTCGGAGTAATTGAAAGGCGTACTGGGATTTCTAATCCTCTTGAGACATTTATAAATCATGGACTACCCGAGGATGAGAATTTGCATTTGACTTTTATACCACGAATTAACAGTGGATTTAGAATGTTTGGCAACATAGCTCATTTAGATTTGAATCCCTGGTGGCATTGGAGATCAATTTGGAATACAACTCTTTCAAGCCCGTTGCCTTACATATCAGACTCTTCAAGCGACACATTACCTTTATCTTTATTTCATGCCTTTAATCCACACCGAACATCTTCGAGAATAATTGAAGAGGGTAGAATCGCCTTAATAATGACACCGCTAGAATTTTTTGACTACGAAAGAATACCGCCTCGTGCAATGCAAGAAATACAAGACTTCATCAGAGAAATTCAAGGATATGAGCACGTTATTATAGATTCAAGGCATATTGGAGGGGGGTTTTATAGGAATTTTATAAACACCTTTATAAGCCCGAACATATCAGAACCTCTATCTTTTTACGAATTTGCATTTATTACCGATGGGGAGAGAGCTCAACAAACACATAGCAATTTGTACTTTGCTAGGCCGAGAACTCTAGATTTGCTTTTTCTTCGTAATGTAACTACTCCTCTTGTACCAGCGGAACTATTTGCGGAACAGCATAATCTCATAAACATGGATACAGATGACTTAGAAAATCTTGCCTATGGTTTTTTACTTGAAACTTTTGTACATCCCACGTCAGGTAGTTTGAGATTACCACTGTTAGCTGATAATATATGGCTTTTAATCGGTCCGCGCAATGGGTCTGCAGGTGAAATATCTGGACGAATAGCAAAAGAGGCAGGGTTTACTCTAGTTGGACAACAGGCTAGCAATAGAAATAGTTGGGGTCGAATTTACTTTCCACTACCCCGAACTGGATATATTGTCTCTATGGACACATTTTATGTAACAGACAGTACGGGTCGCAATATAGAGGAATTTCCGTTAGAACCACATTACTTCGGGTCTGATGCTTTGCATACCGTGCTTGAGATTATCGCCGAGCGGAGCGAATAGTGAAAAAATTTTCAAAAAATGTTGACAAAACATTTTCACTGTGATACTATGTGTCTATAAGTGTTTGGCAACGAACTTTGGGTTGGATTCTTAAAATAAAAAGGGTGTGTTTAAGAAAGTGAGGTAAATTTATGAAAAAGCTTACAAAAGGTTTGGTAAGCGGAGCTTTAGCGTTGATACTGACGCTAGGCGTGGGCGGTTTTACCGTCTTTGCAGGTGAGGTAGATATGGGAGCTTTTGCGGGTGGAAATCCTAGCTTTTGCTCAGGAGGGGGAGGTAGTTCGGAAGAAATTCCGCCACGACCTGTACCTGGTTGGCCTGATTTCCCTGTTCCAGAGGTGTGATAGTCAGGGAATCAATTACCAAGAGGAGAGGTTTTTAAAGCCTCTCTCTCTTTGGTTTTGATTATACTTAATTAATTTAACAACAGTAAAAAAATATGATATAATAAGGAGTTTCTAAAATTATGAAAAAAATAATAATCTTATTTCTGTTGGCTTTAGTGGCTTGTGGTAACGATAATGAACAATATCAGAATGAAGAATATATAGAAAGTAAAAATCAGATTGTAGAGAACGTGGAGGAACGTGCAGAAGATCCCTATGTTGAGGAGATAATAAACAATCTTGCTAACAGAAATCAACTTGCTTACTATGATTTTTTGTATGATTTGGAGTTTTTGGTGCGAATGTTAGAAGAAAATTTCCCGTTTATCGGCTTAGCAGAAAGGCGCTTGGGTGGTCGAACTCCTTTGGAATTGCTTATGCCAGATACTTCGGAAAATTTAACTCATACTGGCTTTATGAGTCGTATAAGATATACGTTTCGCCATGGTTTTATGTATATAGCTCATTTAGATTTAAACCCTCCAGGGCATTGGCGACAAAGAAATTCAAACCCACTTCACACATCAGATTCTACGAGCAGTATATTAGCCTCAACTCGTGCCATTAATCGACCAATCCAAACATCTTCAAGAATCATCGAGAAGAACAGAATCGCTTTAATAATGACACCGCCAGAATTTTTTAATAACAGTACTGCACCACCACGTGCAATGCGAGAAATGCAAGACTTCATTGGAGAAATTCAAGGATATGAACACGTTATTATAGATTTGAGGCATATAGGTGGGGGTTGGAGTACAAATTTTATAAACACTTTTATAAGCCCAAACATACCAGAAACTTTATCTTTTTACGAATTTGCGTTTATTATGAATGGAGAGATAGCACGACGTACACATAGCAATTTTCGATTCGCTATACCGAATGCCCTCGATTTGCTTGTTATTCGTAGTGTTGTCAATGCTCCTCTTGTACAAGCAGAGTTATTTGTTGAACAACATAATCTCATAAACATGAACGCAGATGATTTAGAAAATCTCGCCTATGGTTTCTTGCTTGAAACTTTTATACAACCTGTGTCGGGTAGCTTGAGATTACCACTATTAGCTGATAATATATGGCTTTTGATAGGTCCAGGTAATTGGTCTGCGGCTGAATTCGCTGGGCGATTAGCAAAAGAGGCGGGTTTTACTTTGGTTGGACAACAGGCTAGCGGGCGTATTGGTAGGGCAGGAAGACATTTTTTTTTCATTACCTAGAACCGAACACATTGTCGGCATGGATCTTTTTTATATAACAGATGAAACAGGTCGTGCCATGGAAGAATTTCCAGTAGAGCCGCATTATTTCAACCGCCCTGGCATGGATGCATTGGACACAGTACTTGCCATCATTGCCGAGCGGAGCGAATAGCAAAAACCTAGACGTTGCGAGTTACACCAAAGTCCCACGATTTTAATATTTGCAGAAACTAAGGAGTTTTTTAATGATATTTGATACACATATCCATACAACGGCATCGCCTGACGGCACTTCCACGCCCGAAGAGATTGTTGAATTTGCCAAAAAACAAAATTTGGGTTGTATTTTTACGGAACACGCAGATTATAACCACCAGCATGAGCCTATGTTTTGTGTGGATTTTGAATCGTATCCTGAGGATTACATCAGATATAGAGACGAAACGACATTGCTGGGGCTTGAGATTAATCTTTCAAGCGAATGTTTGGAATTAAATGCCAAAAATGCCGCCGATGAACGCTTGGATTTTGTTATAGGCTCGGTGCATTGCATCGACGACTTCGATATAGGTGCTAATAGTGAACGCACTAGAGCCAAATTCGAGGAGCATGGCGAGGAATTTTACGCCCGCTACTTTGAATATGTGCTAAAAAATGTTAAAGAGTCCGATTTTTTCGACTCGTTTGGGCATATAGACTATATTTCCAGATATTCATCTTTGCCAGAAAGGAATGTGCTGTACGAAAAATTCCACCACCTCTACGATAGCATACTAAACGCCCTAATCGAGCGTAACAAGGTGCTTGAATTAAATTCCAGTCGCTTGCAAGAGGCGGGAGCTGTTGAAAATCTAACAAAAATTTATAGCCGCTACACGGAGTTGGGCGGAAAATATGTAACCCTCGGTTCGGATGCACATACAGCAACGGCGGTGGGGCGTAATTTCGATATTGCGATGCGAATGGTGGAGG
The DNA here is from genome assembly GCA_009778175.1 of Turicibacter sp. Classification (GTDB taxonomy): domain Bacteria; phylum Bacillota; class Clostridia; order Lachnospirales; family WQUN01; genus WRKH01. The sequence continues at coordinate 9,230 of WRKH01000276.1, read as the reverse complement.
CGATTGGGCTGGAGCCTGTCTATTTTAAAGGGCGGCGAATGGTAAAATGTTGATTTAATTGAATTTTTAGCACAAAAAAGCACTAGGGCGGACAGGGTTGTTCGCCCTAGTTTTTGCGTAACGGCAAGTAGGAATTTCAAGGTGGCGGGACAGGCGGTCTGCTCTCAGGTCTGGGGCTTGCTTCTGGAGTCTTAAGGCTTGGCTATGCCTGTGGCGTTGATTATTAGAGGAGGGTGGTTGGGCGTGAGGAAACGCCATAGTTCGCTGTTTTCAGAAGCTTCAGCGAATAATTCCAGAGTGAAGTCGTTTTTGAAAAATATTTTTAAATCGTAAAACTTGTTTAGAGCTATTTTTTCAACAATGTAGGGAAAAGGGCTGTTTGTGATATGTTTTTCTACCATGTCATCAAAATGGTTGTTGCCCAGTGGTCTCCAGTCAAAGGCATCCCAGTCAAAATTTAGGCTTTTAGATGCGTTGTTTTTCGGTGCGACGATGTCGTTTTTTGCCAAAATTATGTCTCTTTTGTGTGTTAATCGCATACTACATATGATTTGTAGAGAAAAAACCCTGTTATCGAGAGCGGTAAAATTGACGGAAATCAGCGATTCATTGCGTTCAATGGCGGATAGCGGTTGTTCCAGCAGCACTTTCAAATGCTCTTGTACTACTTTAAGATTATTATCATTCATTGCTTTCATTCCCTTTCTACACCTGTACCCAGTATTTTTAAGCTATTTTCGCATTCTCCGCCTATTTCGTAAAAACACCAACTTTCAGAAGCCGTGGAATCATCAACAAAGAGATGGATTTCGAAACCGTTTTCAAATACGATTTCTAGGTCTCCAAAGGGGCTGACGATAATTTTTTTAACGATGTAGTCGTCAAGATTTCGAGAGAAAAACCTTGCAATCATTTCGTCGAAATAGTTATCGCCCTTTTTATGCCATTCGAAATCATCGAGATCGAAATCTTCGTCTTGATATAGTTCTGGGATTAGCGTTGTGTTGGGCAAAAAGAAATCGCTTCTACCGAAAAGTATTTTATTGCCACAAATTACCCTAAATTCACAGTATGCGTTAAAAGCGTGTCGCCCTACAAAACCTTTTGTGTGAATCCCTTGACCGTTTTCATCTCGTGCTAACCTGCCATCCTTGTCTCTAGCAGGAGCATCAATTTCAACCAGTTCGCCAAAATTCATGGTCAGTAGCGTTCCTGCTCTGCCAAACTTACGTAACGGCTGTCCGATTAGTATTGATAGTTCGGTTTGCACCTCTTTAATGTCTGAATTTTTCATTGCTAGTCCTCCATTATTTAATATTGAAATATAATTTAGCCTCTTTTAATATTCGACTATATCCCCACCCCATGCCATGCACCAAATCGTGTAATTCACTTGCTTCATCATCGGTTAATTTTAGTTTTTTTGCAATAGATGCGGTTTGACTGTTTTGTGATCGGTTGCTCATAGGCGTATTTCCAACTTGCCTACGCCCTAGATGTTTAGGGCTGTGAAAACCTCCTCGCATATCATCGCTACCGCCCCCGCCGAAAAATGTCAACTGCATAGGAAGCTTATTTTGCTGTTCTCTCGTTAGATTATAATTCTCCATCATGATAATTTCAATGCCCATGTCTTTATATTGCTTGAAAATGTCGTCAGGCGTGTAGCTGTAATTTACAACGATTGAAGGGTGTAAGACTTCCACCATTTTAGCAAGACCTTTTTTGAAATAGTAGCGATCAAGTTTGTTGAGGATACAGCCGTTTGTGCTAATTGCGACAGTTCCGCCTTTTGCTATGCCCTCGAAAGCGAAATCGTATGTGCGTTCATCTCCCCAACGGATATTTGGGATTATGGGAATGCCGTTTTTCTGCAAATAATAGGCTGTTGCACGATTTCTGTAAGTGTTCCATATCTGCATGGCACGTGGCATTTTTATATACACGCTAAAATCAGGAGTTATTACACCTGCAAATTTTTTTAGCATTTTCAAATACCGTGTTGGGGCGTTCCAAATTTGATTAAAACGGTCGTCATGAATGTAAAAATGTACCCATTGATTGAAGTCAGCACCTTTGATTTTATCGAATGGAACGGCTTTGTTCGGCTTAAAATTTGTTTTAGATAATGTTGGGAAATCGTATACAGGGCTGTATGTTGCCCCTATAATCAACTCTGCTTTAAAATGCCTATACTTAGGCTCGATAACGATAGAACTCATGAAAATTCTCCTCTCCAAAATAATTTGAATTTTTGGTAAGGATATGCTATCATGGAATTGTAAACGGTACGATAGCGTACCCTTTTTCATGCAGTTGGGTTGCTGGCACAATCCAACTGCATTTTCTTATTGTACGTGCTTTTTTTGCACACAAGCGGCTGACAGAGATACACCGCATTTTATGGCAATTTCGTGCTCGTCCATACCACTTATTAAATGAGCGGGTACAAGTAACTCGCCCGCAAAACATTTCGCTTGCCACTCAGGGTCTTCATAAGGTTTGAGCGTTGCCCCAAAACTGCGTTGTAACTTGAATCCGCTAATGCTAATCATTAGATAATGACCTATTTCATGGGCAATGGTCATTCTATCGCGACCATTGCCGTTGCAAGCCCCCTCATAAACACTCCGCTTTATCCTAATGCAATGATTGACCACATCAGTGTCCGCATGGATATTTTCCGCCATTTCGTTATCTTCAAATATGTCGTAGCAAAAATTCGGCGAAAAATTTACCATGATTTCCAAAAATTCGACTATTGGAAAAAATAGCTCCTTTTCAAGGTTGAATTTGCACCGTATTTGTGTTGCATAATGTCGCAACTCTTGGTGCGATTTTGGCTCTGCCATGTAGCTGTACAAAGTTATTCCTCCTTCTTGTTAAGAATTTTTACGAGTTTTTGTGCTGTTTCTTTGTCCATATCGTTGAAATTGCGAGCGAATATTAGAGCAGCGTTTCGCCGAGCGGTGTCGGCGTTCCCGATATTTACATTGATGTTTTTTATAGCTCTGTCTGTCAAATCCTTTAGCTCCCTATATTCCGTCACGTCAAGCGAATACATTTCCGAAACTCTTTCAACTAAATCCTCAGGTACGTTACGCCTGCCCGTCTCTATTGCAGATAGGTACGCTGATGACATACCCAATTTATCTGCCATATCTTTTAAGATGTCTCCGCGGTTTATCCGCATTATGCGTAGTCTTTTCCCAAATTCAGTAAGCATAATTATCCCTCCCTTACGATGATAGTATAATATTAACACAACAAAATTTATTTGTCAACAGGTTTGTAAATTTTTTTTACAAAACCACAATTTTATTGTTCAAAGCAACAAAAAATGAGTCTAAAGACTCAGAGAGGGCTAGGTGGCTGACTCTCAAGCGAGGTATGGGACGGGTAGCCCTGCGGTTTTAAAATATTTTTTACTTCACTCGAAAAGTGTGATATAATGATTTTGTTAGATAATAAGTCCTTATTTTTGGGTGGTAAGGGGGGAACATTATGAGAAAAATCATTTTTTCCGTGGATGATAACGATACCAATCTGATAAAAATAGAGGATGCTCTAAGTCCGCACTATGACGTTATGACGCTCTCGTCTGGAAAATCGATGCTAAAATTGATCGAAAAAGTCAAACCAGACCTTATCCTGCTCGATATAAAAATGCCAGAAATGGACGGTTTTGAGGCTTTAGAACAATTGAAATCTCGTAGTAAACTAGCCAATATACCAGTAATTTTCCTCACTGGCACGACAGACGACGGTATAGAGACTAGAGGCTTTGAAATGGGAGTCGTGGATTTTATCCATAAACCGTTTTCGGATTTGGTGCTACTCAATAGGGTGCGGCTGCAGATTGGGCTAAGCGACCTTATCAAGGAACGCACTATGCAGTTGCAACGAGCGTATCAGAATCTGATATTTATCCTGTCTGATTTGGTGGAAAATCGGGATAAAAGCACGGGCGGGCATATAGAACGCACCGTCGAGTATATCAAGATTTTGGTTGCGGAAATGATAAAGCAGAAGGTCTACTATGAGGAGCTAAAAGATTGGGATGTTGAGGTTGTTTCGTCCTGTGCGATATTGCACGATATAGGCAAAATCGGCGTGTCCGATATGATATTGAATAAGCCCGCTAAACTTACGCTTGAGGAATTTACACTTATGAAAAATCATGCCATAAACGGCTCCTACATAATAGATAAGGTCATCGAACGCACGGGCGAAGATAGCTTTTTGAAAACGGCTCGGCTCTTTGCTGAATTTCATCACGAAAATTGGGACGGCACGGGCTATCCCCACGGTTTGGCTGGCTTGGATATTCCATTACATGGGCGTATTATGGCTATTGTAGACGTTTACGATGCGTTGGTTACTATGCGTCCGTATAAGGAGGCTTTTCCACATGATGTAGCTGTTGAAATTATAATGTCGGATTCTGGCAAACGGTTCGACCCCAAAATTGCAGAGGTTTTCAACAGCATAAAAGATAGATTTAAGGCTATGCACGAGGTCAATGAATATGCTTAAAAAGGATAATCTTTTCCACTGCGGGTATACGAAATGCTTAATCATTGAAAGTCATCTAAAATTTGTCTTGGATACCGTACCCATAGCGGCAATTATATTTGATGCGGAATCGAATTTTATCGATTGTAATGAGGAGGCTCTAAGGTTGTTCCTGTTGACAACCAGCGAAGAATTTGGCGAATACTTCCAATTCCTTATGCCTCCCTATCAGCCCGACAATGTTCTTTCGATAGAGTTTTTTAACGATATGCTACATTCCTCTGGTATGCACGGCAACATAAAACAGGAATTTACATATCAACGCATGGACGGCACTTTGCTACCCACCGAAACCACTTTTGCCAATTTCAGCCAGACTGATAACGCCTACATTATCTGCTATATTAGAGATGTAAGTGCCAGACGCAAGGCACTAGATCAGATGAAAAACGCTCTTATAACGTCAAAACTTATGCTAAATGCCATACCTATAGCGTGTTTTCTGATAACTCGAGATTTTGTCGTGATTGAGTGCAACCAGGAGGCGATTGATTTATTTGGGTTTGCAAACAAAAAGGACGCTATGGAAAATTACCTTAAAATTTTCCCTGGCAAGCCTAGCTCGATTTTCCTCGAGACTATTCTAAAAGAGAACGATACAGCAAAATTTGAATACACTCTGTTAGATACTAAGAGTAACACGATAGATTGTCAGATTTTTCTTGTGCCGATAAACTATCATGGCGAGATGGTGCTGGGGGTATATCATCAGGATTTGCGCGAAATAAAAGAAGTGCAAGAGAAGGCTAAATTCCTCGATGTGGCACAATCGGAAAATTTGGCAAAAAATCAATTTTTGGCACGTATGAGCCACGAAATACGCACGCCCGTCAATGTAATATGCGGCGTTGCTGATATACAGCTTAAAAAAACCTACCACCCGCCCGATACCGAAGAGGCTTTTTTGCAAATACACAAATCTGGCACTTTCCTAACGGCTATTATAGACGACCTGCTCGATCTCTCCAAGGTTGTGGCAGGTAAGTTGGAAATTATTGAAAGTCCCTACGAAACTGCCAGCCTTATAATGGACACGGTTCAATTCAATTTGCAGCACAAGGGCTCTAAAAAGGTAAAATTTATCCTGGAAGTGGATGAAAACCTGCCCGTTTCCCTCGTGGGCGATGTGCTTCGGTTAAAGCAGATTTTAAATAACCTGCTTTCCAATGCGTTTAAGTACACAAATGAGGGGCAGATAGTGTTGGACATAAGCAAGATGCCTTCGGTAAGCAGCGGTATGCAGCTCTGTATAAGCGTAAGCGACACAGGACGAGGCATGACAAAGAGTCAGGTGGACACCCTGTTTGACGAATATACACGCTTTAACCTAGAGGAAAGCCGCTATATACAGGGTGTTGGCTTGGGATTGCACATAACCCAACAACTAATACATTTGATGAACGGTAAAGTTACGGTTGATAGCGAAGAGGGGGTAGGTAGCCAATTTACCGTGCATATTCCACAACAACTGGCGGACTCTCGAGCCTTGGGCAAACAGGTAGCCGAAAATTTGAGAAACTATGAATTTAGCCAATTTGATTTACACAAAAAAGACGGCTTTGAATTTGAACCAATGCCCTATGGCCGTGTGTTGGTTGTGGACGATCAGGAGTCTAACCTCTATGTTGCACGTGGCATCATCTCATCGTATCATATTCGTGTCGAAACGGTAACAAGCGGACAAGCTGCCCTAAACAAAGTTATAGCGGGGGAAGTATATGATATTATTTTCATGGATCATATGATGCCCGATATGGACGGCTTAGAAGCGGCAAAACGCATAAAACGCCTGGGTTATTCTCATCCGATAGTTGCCCTCACGGCAAACACGATATTGGGGCAATCTGAAATGTTTTTATCCAACGGTTTTGCGGGCTTTATCTCCAAACCCATCGACTTAAAAGCCTTGAACTCCTGTCTAATCCGCCTAATCCGCAACAAACAAAAACAAGAGACGATAGATGCGGCTCGCCTAGAATTTAAGGACAAAGATAGCCGAGTACCCGAAAACAATCTATCAGACGGCATTATACAAGCCTTTTTGCGAGATTGCGAACGCACTCTAAGGGATATTGAAAAATTTTTGAACGAGCCGTGGACTCCCGAAGCCATCGAGAATTACACCACCACAGTACATGGTATAAAAGGTTCTTTGGCAAATATAGGCGAAAAAGCCCTCTCCGAAGCCGCCAAAATACTGGAATTTGCAGGTAGTCATTCTAATTTGGATGTTATAAGGGAGAACACCTCAGATTTTGTAGAAAATTTGACAATCAAAATGCAAATACTCCAAAAGCAAGCCCAAAAATCGGACGGTGAAGGTAAAGAGACAGAGACGGAGGGCGATATTGCGTTCCTAATAGATCAGCTGCTGATTATAAAAAACGCTGCCGAAACGTACAACAAGAAAAATATAAAAAGTGCTGTGGACGAGATAAACAAGAGCGTTTGGTCCAACGAAACAAGAGCGATGCTCGACGAAATTGCTTCCATGCTACTACATAGCGAATTTGACGAAATAGCCGAACACACCGAAACCATGCTAAATTCGTCCACGTTAGCACTACAGCTAGAAAAGGCAAACAGCTAAAACAAAGGTAACAAAAAATAACAAAACGAGCGGGTCTGGGTGCGCCCCCCAGCGGCAAGACGGTCTTGTGCCAGGTTTGGGGCAGAGTCCCAAGGTCTTAGGTCTTAGGAGTGATGATTATGACTGTGAGTGAAGCGATTAGAGAAAGGCGTAGTGTGCGTAAATTTGTGGCAGGGGCGGAAGTTAGTGATGAGCAGATTAAAATTTTGCTTGAAGCCGCTATGCTTGCTCCCTCTGCTTGTAATACAAGACCATGGGAATTTATCGTGGTAAAAAATAGAGAGAAATTGGATAAAATACGGGAATTTCATCCATATACTGGTATGCTTGCTACGGCTAGTTTAGCGATTGTGATAGTAGCACTGCCGCAAAAACAAAACGCCCCCATAAGTAGCGGCTACTTCCCGCAAGATTGCGGAGCTGCTACACAAAATATCTTGCTCCAAGCACTAGATTTAGGATTGGGTGCTTGTTGGTGCGGTGTTTACCCAAAAGAAGACCGTATCTCGGAGCTTGCAAGTATATTAAATATCGATAATCTACCGTTCTGTGTCATAGCCATAGGCGTACCCGATGAAAGCCCAGAAGCACGCGGCAAATACGAGGAAAGCAAGGTAACTGTAGTTGAATAATGATTATTTTAGAATCGGCATTATAGTGAACGTCCACGGCTTAAAGGGCGAAATCAAGGTTTTGCCCACCACTGACGATCCCAACCGATTTGATGACTTAGTGGAGGAAACCATAGAAGTTTTTAGGGATTCGGAGGTACGGGCATATACCCTAGAGCGGGCAAGACGGCATAAAAGCTGCGTATTCCTAAAACTTACAGATATAGACGATCGCAATGCTGCAACCGAACTTGTTAAGGGCGAAATAAGAGTGTCTCGCTCCTTAGCGATACCGCTTGAAGAGGACGAGTATTACCATAAAGATTTGCTTAATATGTCGGTATCCACAGAAACAGGCGAAGAATTGGGCGTTATAACAGATATTATACAAACGGGGGCAAATGACGTGTACGTAATAGACAAAAATATCCTTATCCCCGCCGTGAAGGAGTACGTTTTGTCCGTATCGGTTGCAGATGCTAGAATGGTTGTATTTCTGCCCGATGAGTTAAGGCCTTGATTACCTTTCACGTACTGACCCTTTTCCCTGAAATGGTTGAAAATGCTTGTAATTACAGTATTCTGAAAAAAGCAATCGAGCGAGGGCGGGTTGTGCTAAATTGCATTAACATACGAGATTTTGCGGAAGGGAAACATCGGCAGGTAGACGACTATCCTTATGGCGGCGGGGCGGGTATGGTTATGATGGCAAGCCCGATTTATTCGGCTTTTATGAGCATCGGCTGCCCAGATGCAACATTTTTGTATATGTCGCCGCAGGGAGCGGTTTTTAATCAAAAGATGGCTTGCGAGCTAGCTACAAAAGAGGATATTATCATATTATGCGGGCATTATGAAGGTGTGGATCAGCGGATTTTAGATTTATTGAAACCTACTGAAATATCCATGGGGGATTACATCTTGACTGGGGGCGAACTAGCGGCATTAACTATAATAGATGCTACTTCCCGCTTGATTCCTGCCGTGGTAGGCAACAGCGAGTCCACGGCAAGTGAGAGTTTCAGCGAACGATTGGACAATCATCTTGAATATCCGCAATACACACGTCCATTTACATTCATGGGCATGGAAGTTCCACAGATTCTAACATCTGGCAACCACGCTCTAATAGAAAAATGGCGCAAAAAACAATCACTAGAAACAACATTAACAAAACGACCAGATTTGATTTAAAACCGTGGGGCTCTGCCCCGCGTCTGGTGTCCAGTGGACACCGTTTAGACGTTTGCGGAGCAACACCCCGCAAGGGGCGCGCCCCTTGACCCCTTCGTTCGTTATTTATTGGCTCGTGGCTTTATTCACAAAAATTACATTTTTTGTAATTTGGCAAAAAGTGTCCCATTTGCCCAACAAATCCGCCCAATGGAAACACCCAAACCAAAACTAAATTTAAAGTTTGTCCACTTTTCAAAGTGGCGGGGGTCTGGGGGCTG
>WRKH01000275.1 GCA_009778175.1 Turicibacter sp. | reverse complement strand
CTAGGGTTCTTCAGTTGTTTGCTGGTTAAGTTAGTGTATATGGGGCTCTGCCCCCACCCCCCCGCTGGGGCCAGCCCCAGACCCCGCCACTTTGAAAAGTGGACAAACTTTAAATTTGGGTTGGGTTTGACGTATGTCATTGGGTTGATTCGCAAGATGAGTGGATAAGTTTTGCCTAACAGGCAAAAAATTTGAAACGATTGGGCAGAATCGAGAGCCACAAAAATAACAAACGAGCGGGTCTGGGGGCGCGCCCCCAGCGGGGTGTGGGGCAGAGCCCCACGGTTTTATGTTTTTAATAAGGAGGATTTTGGATGAGGACTATAAAAAGGGTTGTTAGTTTGGGGCTTTGTGTTGTTTTCGGTCTGGTTTTTTATTGGAATCCGTTTCAGCTGTTGGAGTTTAGAGTGCAGGACGGGGTCTTTCAGCAACCAGGGCTTATAAATGTCGATATAGTTATTATAGGGATAGATGAATGGGCACTAGATCAGGTGGGAACTTTTCCTTGGAGTCGGCAAGTTTGGGCAGATGTTGTGAATATATTAAATACCTATGAAGATGAAAGACCAGCGGTTATAGCGTTCGACGTTTTGTTTGCACAGCATAGTCCTGATCCTTATGCCGATATGGCATTTGTAGAGGCAGTGGCAGCGAGCGATAATGTTGTTTTGGCAATGGCGTTGGATTCGGGGTTCGATTTCGATGCTCTTACTTTGGAGCAAATTGTACTGGGGACAATAGTGTCATTTGATGAACTTAGACCACACGCCGTTCACGGGCTTGTTGATGCTATCCCTGATGCTGATGGGTTCGTTAGAAACGCCCTTTTGCGTATGCCTTTTGAAGGCGGAATGTATTACTCATTTCCTATGGAAATAGCGATGAAATACACAGGGCTTTCTGCCGAGGAATTGATACCTTACTGGACACCTTACGGTTATTTGGATAGCTTTATAAGCTACACGGGTCTTTTGGGAGATTATTTTCAGTTTTCGGTGGCAGACTTGTTTGAAGATTGGTTCGATCCTAGGGAGCTTGCCGATAGGATAGTCTTGATAGGTCCGTGGGCACTCGGTATGATGGACTCCCACGCCGTGCCGATTGAGACCGAAGGTCAGCTAATGTATGGCGTTGAAATTCATGCGAATGTTGTGCAGATGATTTTGGATAATAATTTCAGGGAACGAGTGCAGGAAGAGACGGTAATTCTCATAGCCTTGGCTCTTATGTTGCTTGCAATGCTTTCTGGCGAATTTTTGAGCTTGCGTTATAATTTCCTTGTAACATTGGTTTTGGGCGGCGTGTATTATGTTTTGGCATGGTATTTTTTCAATAATTTCTACGTGCTGCCGATATTGACACCGCTTATAGCCTTGGCTACGCCGTTTTTGTATCATTTGTCGTTTGGTTACGCTATAAATACCATCGAAAAGGCACATATGCGCAATACATTTATGAAATACGTTGACCCAAAACTGGCGGATCAGCTGATAGCAAGCAAGGTTTTGGATAGCAACGAGATAGGCCGCAAAAAAGATATAGCGGTACTATTTGTGGACGTGCGTGGGTTTACGCCGATGACGGAATCCTTAGCTGAACAGCCCGAGATTATTGTGGACACTTTGAACAATTATTTGGAGCTTACGAGTTCGTCCATTTTGAACAACGGAGGCAGTGTGGATAAGTTCATAGGCGATGCGACAATGGGGCTTTTTAATGGCTTTGCTCCTTTGGATGATTATGTATTCCATGCTGTAAAAGCCGCTTACGACATGGTTATAGGTTCAGATGCTGTAAACGAGAAGATAAAGGCGAACACAGGGATTGATTTAGGTTTTGGTATTGGTGTGCATTGCGGCAAGGCGATAGTGGGTAATTTAGGGCCTTCTTTCCGCAAGGATTACACGGCGATAGGCGATGTGGTAAACACTGCTGCTCGTTTGGAGTCCAACGCAAAGCGTTCTCAAGTTATAATCAGCGAAGAGGTATACGAGCAATTAAAGGAGCGTATAAACACAAACTATCTGGGCGAAATCCCCTTAAAAGGTAAATCTTTGCCTGCTAAGGTTTATGAGGTTATTGGTATAAAGACCTTGGGGGCTAGACCTCGAACCCCTGCAAGGGGCTAGCTTCTTGCAGGGGTTCGGAGACACCCCTAAGGTGCATACATCTCCGCAAACCCCCATAATCCTGTTTCAGATTGTACCGCTATCATGCCATTCGATGGATTGCGTACCTGATTAAAAGGCATCTCTGGCGGAATCACTACCTCTCCCAGTATGTTTATGAACCCCCAATAACCTCCCGTAAAAAAACTGTCATCTTGATTCAAGGTAGCACCCACGTTTATAATCGCCAACCCCTCAACAAAAGCACTACCTATCACATTGTGTGCTATGGGTAAAATCTCCCTGCCCGTCAAATCTACAACACCCCAAAATCCCTCGAAAATATGGAAAACTCCCTGACTATGATTGCCCAATCCAATCGCTATCAAACTATCACTCAAAACTCTAACGCTGTCATAGATGGGTGGCAATGTTAGAGCGTTTTCATGGGTGTTAAATATGCCGCTCCTACCATCTATAACATTCGCCTCCTCGGCTATCTGCATATTTACCACAATTTCGACTAACCCGTTGGAAAGTCCAGTGATTCTATCATATGCAATGGGCAAAACAATTTCGCCCGTGGCTAAATGCACAATGCCCCAACTGCCGCTTGCCCAGCCCCATGCACTCTCCTCTTCCCCTATCATCACGGCAACATGGTTTGCACTCCCCGCCAGCCCCATAATCGAATCATATATAATGGGTACCACCAAACTACCGTCTATCGTACTCGCTACACCGTGTAACATATGGGGTAAAGACCCCATGCTAACGACTATGGAATCACCCAAAATAGACCACCCTATTTGGTCGTGGATAAATGGCAGTACCTCCGTGCCGTAAATATCAATGATTCCCCATTGTTCATTTCCCATTTCATCTTGAATACTAGCACCTGCCATAAAAGTGTTGTCGCCATCTTCGACAAAATTTACAATGCCGCGAATCGAGCTAAATCTATTTTCCGCCGTTAATTTGCCGAATTGATTATAGATTCCCCATAAACCGTCGGCACGTACAAAAATCAGATCGGGCGATACTATCTGTATTTCGTCGTATTCAGGAGCTACTATTTGTACTCCCGTATCCAAATTTACAGCCCCCCATTCCCCTGAAGACAGCTGTATTATCGCTATATTTTCGTGGATAAATATATTTCTATGGACGGTGGGTAAAATTATTTCGGCGGTTCGTATATCCATCACACCAGTCTGTGCCAATGGATCGCCAAATTCGCTAGACATATCGACAATTATCATACGCCCAAACTGCGGAAAACTTATTCTAAAATTATCTTCGGCGGATATAATTTCATTACCCGTTTCAATATCAATCAGCGTAAAGATGCCATATGCAGTGTGCGTAAAGGTCAAAATCATTCTCTCTTCCTGTGCAATATCAAAGGTATCCACAGCGTGTACAAACGGCAATACCACCTGACCTCTGTCGTCTATAACACCCCAATAACCCTCTAAGTTAGCGGGTATATAGCGATAATTCATAAAATTATGGCTGACTAAATCGGGGGAATTTGTGCTATATATAAACGGGACAACCTCTTCGCCCGCCTCATTTATCATACCCCACAAAAAATTTTGACCATCTACCGCAATATATGCTATTGCAAGACCGTTCTTGAAATCACTTACCTGGGCGTATATCGGCTCTATCGCCAAACGCCAACTATAATAGGTCGAAACTACCGCCTCTTCAGCCTCATAAATTTCATTCTCTTCAAATTCTTCAGCCTCTGCATAGCTATCTTCATCAGGAGACATGAAAAAATACAGCCCGCCAATTATAAGCAACCCAAACAAGACCGAGACAACAGCCGTTACCCCGATTCTGCCAGGCTTTAGCCTTGCTACAAATTCAGCCACACGAACCATACCCCTTGCAGCCAAATCTTCACGCCCCACAAGCGGCTTTTCCATTAGATGGTCTTGTAACATTGGCGACTCTTGAGGGCTTTCTATTAGATGGTCTTGTAACATTGGCGACTCTCGAGGGCTTTCCATTAGATGGTCTTGTAGCATTGCCGACTCTCGAGGGCTTTCCATTAGATGGTCTTGTAGCATTGCCGACTCTCGAGGGCTTTCCATTAGATGGTCTTGTAACATTGGCGACTCTTGAGGTTTTTTCGCTAGGTGGTCTTGTAACATTGGCGACGGCGACTTTTCAGGTTTTTCCACGAAACGATCTCTTAATGTTGCCGACTCTTGAGTCTTTTTCACTACGGGGTCTCCTAATTTTGGCGGTTGTTGCGGCTCCCTCGCTAGGAAATCTTTTAACATTGGCGGCTCATTCACTGCAGGTTCTTTTGATTTTGGAGATTTTTGAAACACCTCCGCTAGAGGGTTCTTTAATTTTGGAAAATGCAGACCTTCAAACGGTGATTTTTTGAATTTTTCCGCCCTTGGTTGTTTCGATTTTAATGGTTTTTGAGGTTTATGTGCCGAGGCACGCCTTAGAGGGAGCTGAAAGTCGTCTTCTGGAACATTTTCATATGTATGGGAGAATACATCGTCGAATCTTTTGAGTGTTTCTTCATCTGTGTCAGGTCGTTCGCCCGATTCCGCAGGTTTATTGCCGCAAGCTCTGCACGTAGTGTTTGTTAGTAAAATGTTGCCGCATACTTCGCAAGTCATAATAATTAACGCCTCTTGTTGCGTTTGTTAATGCCAGCAATACGTTCGTTCGAGACCTTTTGCCACGCCTTAAATTTTTCTTCAAATGCCGCATTGGGGGTTGAACTAGCGAGAGGGGGCAGAGGATAGTAATCGTCTTCATCTTCGTCTTCATAGTCGTCGAAATCATCATCTCGTTCGACTTGCGGCACATCTTTCATAGACAGTGCTATTTTGCCTGTATTATCGTCCTTGGATAGTACTCGTACATTAACCTCAAGACCTATATCCAACACATCGTCCACACGTTTGACATATCCAGAGGCTATTTGCGATATATGCACAAGCCCTGGATTGGATTCTGGCAAGGAGATTATTGCACCAAAAGGTTTGATTTTTAGCACCTTGCCCGTATAGATATGCCCTACCATAATCCCATTGTCCACATTTACGTCCACGTTTTCAATTTTATCATTAACATCAATCATACAATCACCTATATATCTATTTGCCATTAAAAACATTATAGCACATTATCTGCCCTTTGTCCATAGCAAAATTTCATCCATTATTTTATTAACGCCATCGTTTACCGCAGAATTTTGCATATTTTGGATAAAATCCCTGCGTCTTTCATATAGTAGTATAATAGCGTCATACAGTATATCGGGGGTCATATCCTCCTCTTGCAACACCATTGAATATCGTTGCTTTTCAAAAGAGATGGCATTTAGTATCTGATCGCCCCGACTCACGGATCTTTTTAGCGGGATTAGCAAATTGGGCTTATCCAAAGCCAAAAGCTCAAAGATTGTATTAGCTCCTGCACGAGATATTACCATATCAGATGCAGCTAACAAATGAGGCATTTCATCTTGTGCGTATTCCCAGGGGGCATATCCGATGCGGGCATCTTCTTTTATATTGCCCTTGCCGCACAGATGTATGACATGAAATTTTTCAAGCAATTTCGGTAAAAGTTCAAAGACAACGCTATTAATCGACACAGAGCCTAAAGAGCCGCCCGTTATCATTAATACGGGTTTAGGTGCGATAGTATCAAAGCCGCATAATCGCAATCCCTCCTGTTTACTACCTTTAAACAGGGCTGCACGGATAGGGCTGCCAGTCAAAATTCCTTTTTTACGCGTATAATTCAATGTTTCCGGGAAACTCGTGCATACTCTTTTTGCAAGGGGCATTACTAATCGATTAGCAAGCCCTGGAGTAATGTCAGATTCATGTATAATTACTGGTATTTTCAACAAAAAAGCGGCATACACAACAGGCACTACGACAAAGCCACCTTTTGAAAAGACTATATTTGGCCTGATTTTTTTTAATATCGACACAGAGTCGAACAGGCCTTTTATTATACGGAAAATATCCGTTACATTTTTGAGGTCGAAGTATCGGCGCAATTTACCGCATGATATACCATAATACGGAATCCCAAACTGCGACACAAGTCCACATTCCACTCCATCAAATCCACCCACATAATGAATTTTATAACCTTTTTCTTTCAGGGCATCAAAAAGTGCAATATTAGGCGTAACGTGCCCTGCTGTACCGCCACCAGTCAAAACTATTTTCAAAACATCACCAACTTAAAAAATGATAAAACCGTGGGGGCTCTGCCCCCACACCCCCGCTGGGCTCTGCCCAGACCCGCAAGGGGCTCTGCCCCTTGACCCCGTCACTTTGAAAAGTGGACAAACTTTTAATTTGTTTTTGGATTTCTTTTGCATAGTGGCGGATTTGTAAGGCGTATGGATGCCTTTTTGCCCAATAGCTACAAATTTGAAGTAGTTGGGGAGAATCGAGACCCAAAAAATAACAAACGAGCGGGTCAAGGGGCGCGCCCCTTGCGGGGGTCTGGGGGCTGGCCCCCAGCGGGGTGTGGGGCAGAGCCCCACGGTCTTAGTTCGGTGTTAGTATTAGGGGGTCTATTCCTGTTTTGGCTTGTAGCTTTCGTAGGAAAAGATTGTTGGGGGCTGTGCTTTTTGGGGTTAGAATAATGTATGCCCTGCCCTGCTCCAATTTTTGTATAGCGTTTGTGAATAATTCTTCAGCACTCTCTACCGAACTGTAAATCGCACGCCCCAAAGTCTCCAAAACGGAAAATATATGAGCGTATCCCAAGCCGTCTTGTAATACCACTCTTTGCCTACTGTACTCAACCGTACCCGAATTTGTAATAAACATATAAGGTGTCTTGCAATTTTCCAAAAATTCACAAACCGTTCTTGTCATCGATAAGAGTGTCTCAAATTCGTCCTCTGTCGGTATGTCTTCTGTATTTAACACCACCGTTACGGCAGGATCGATTGTGTAGTCGTGTTTTTTAACCATTGTCTGGGCATATTTGGCAGTCTGTTTCCAACTTATATGCCGCATAGGCTCGTTGCCAGTGTACTCTCTAAAACCTATCGTAAGCACGGGATCTTCTATTATAAATCTATTTACGGATACATCGCCCATAAAGCTACCTAGCATCGTCTTTAATTCAGGCACTTCAGAGGGTTTTGGCGGTATTACCAATTCGTTGAAAAAGGTAAAATCCTTCCTTTCTTCAGAAATCCCCAAAAAACTGCCAACTTTAAGCTCCGCACCACGAAAAAAGTAGCGGCCCCTATTCGATAATGTCGCCTTCAGTTTTCTTGTCAATTTTTGGCGTGGCATAACATAGGCGGTAGAGATTAGCATTGAGTAAGTTTGTGCCATACCATAATGGTATGTGATTACTTCAAAATCGCCGACCAATTTTATATCCTTCGGGAAAATTTCCGTGCTGCTTAAAAACATGATAGGCAATGGCTTACCGTTGGTTATTGTAGTGGTTATAGTAAATTCCTCGCCTGGCTCTGCAAGCCTAACATCTGGGCTAATATTATAGCCGATGCCACTAAATGCGTGTTTTACGGTATATTTATCAAAAAAATAGGCAACTATACACATCGCAATCACGACCGCTACAAGCATAACACCCTCCTTAAATTCTGTCCCATTACCCAACCTTCTCTAGCGGCACCTCGATTGAATCGATTAAATCGACAAATTCTTTGGATATTTTTGAGGCTTGTGAGATAGCACTAGGTATAATCCTGTGTACAAGTACGAAAGGGGCAAGCCTTTTTATGTCCTCTGGGATAACATAATCTCGTCCCGAAAAGGCTGCCATAACCTTCGACGCACGAAACAATGCCAACGCTCCTCTAGTGGATACTCCAAGAGCAAAGCGTGGGTGTTTTCTCGTTGCCTCGATAATATCCATAATATACTCTCCAACCTCGGGGCTTATAAATATTTTCGAAAAACTTGACTTAACCTGCTCCGTTTCAGCCGATGTAACGACTGATTCCAATTCATCTAAAATGACCTGTGTTGGGCGGCCGTTCAAGACGGATAATTCTTCCTTGCGTGTCATATAGCCCAAACTCAGCTTCATAAAAAAACGGTCGATTTGAGCTTCAGGTAAAGGAAAAGTACCATACGATTCCAACGGATTCTGTGTCGCCATTACCATAAAAGGTTCGTCAAGCGTGGTTGTTACTCCATCCACTGTAATTTGCCGCTCTTCCATGGCTTCGAGTAAACTTGACTGTGTTCGAGGCGTGGCTCTATTTATTTCGTCCGCAAGCACTACATTTGAAAAGAGAGGGCCAGGTCTAAATGAAAAGTCTCCCGTTTTCTGATTATAAAAATTTATCCCCGTCAAGTCGGACGGCAGCAAATCGGGCGTAAACTGCACACGCTTAAAATTCCCGCCAATACTTTTTGCAAACGCTCTAAGCAACATCGTTTTACCCGTTCCAGGTGCATCTTCCAAAAGCACGTGTCCCGAGCACACGAATGACACCGTTACCAGCCGTATCATTTCCTCTTTTCCCACTATCACTTTTGACACATTGGCAACTATCTTCTCACAATATTCCTCAAATTTCCCAATTTCAACCATAAGAACCTCCCTTTTTAGACATTAAGACCGTGGGGCTCTGCCCCCAGACCCCCGCCACTTTGAAACTCGACAGTCCACTGGACTGTCTCTGGACAAACTTTAAATTTTTTGCTTTTTGTTGCAGTTTGGTAGCAGCGTGGTGTGGTAGAGTCCCACAGTTTTGAGACAAGTTTATTATACTACATTTATGGGGGGGTTGTAAAATTTGTATAATAACTTTTGTAGATATGGTTGATTGTAGCGGGGTTGATGAGCTTTTTGATTCAAAAATTTTAATTTTTCAAAAAATATGTTGACATTTTTTTGAAAACAGTGTATAGTTATCTTAACGTAAATTTTTTATGAGGTAAAAAAATACATAGAAAGAGGAAGGGACAATGGCTAAAAAACTTAAAATAGGCTACTTGCCTATAATTGACCATTTGATACTTGGCATGACCAAGCATAAAATCGACAATGGTCTGGAAGACACGCCAGACGTTGAGCTAGTGCAAAAGTTTGGTTGGAACGAAGTGGGCGATGCACTGTTGGACGGTAGCATCGATATGGCATTTATGCTCGCTCCATATGCTATGGACTTGTATTATGCCAAAAAGAATATTAAGCTGCTCCTGCTAAGCCATAGGGAGGGTAGCATCGTTGTAACCAACAAACGAGCGAACATCAACAAGATTGAGGATTTTAAGGGGAAAGTGGTGCTTATACCCTATCAACCCTCCATGCATCACGTAATTTTCCATAAATTGCTGCAATCGGCAGGGCTATCCTTGGGTATTGGCAAAGATGTTATGACGGAAGTTGTAGCACCTGGTCAGATACCGATGATGATTGAATATGACCAGGAGGGCATGATTGCTGGTTATATCGTTGCAGAGCCTTTCGGCACGGTTGTTGTAAATGCGGGGCATGGTAACATCTTACATCTATCAAAGGATATTACCCCCGAGCATCTGTGCTGTTGCATAGCTGCAAGAGATGAAGTCATTGCAGAGCATGGCGAAACGGTGCAAGCCCTTATAAATTCATTCGTAAAATCTGGCTTGGAAGTTAGGGCGGACATGGCTAACACCATAAAAATAGCGACCTCTTTCTTGGGTCAGTCGGAAGAAATCATAAAGACTATTTTGGAAGATACAAAAGGTCGTGTAACAACCGATCGTCTAATGCCTGTTTTGGACGAGTTGGAGGCAGCTCAGGTCTACTTGACAGAAACAGTAAATGTACCTGCAATATCGGGTAAAATCGAAATGGACAAATTTGTAGACTTAAGTTTTGCAAAGGCGGCTGGTGCAAAATAGCACTGCCGATAAAAAGCCTGTTTTTACAGGCTTTTTTGTTGCCGAAAAATATTTGTACATATTGCACATATCGCAAAATCATGGAAGTTTGCATATGGAACAGCGGACAAATCCCAAGGCGGTAGACAGCGGCTTATATGACTCTCCAAAAAATATACACAATAGCTGATGGATTCTTTTGAAAAAATATGTTGATTTTTCATCTATCAAAATTTTGAAAAATGGTGTACACTGATTGTAGTCTTTAATATGTGTGAAGACTAGCAACAGGGCAGAGCCCCGTAGTTGTAATCTTTTGAGTGAATGGAGCTTTAGAAATTGGGTTCGATAAATTTTAAAAATTCATATATAAATATGACCTTGCCAATCTCCTTTGTTGAAAAGCATATGCCAAATTGCATACCCGTATATGCTTTGATATATATCTATGGCTTGCGCAACTCGCTTATGGGCGTAGATATGCCATTGCAGGAGCTTGGCGAAATTTTCCATGTCTTGGAGGGCGATGTCGTCAAGGCTTGGCAATTTTGGGAAAATCAGGGTTTAGTCCGTTTAACTCATGTAAACGATGATATTTCTGTCGAATTTTTATCCGCTATCGATGAGGACGTTCCAGTAAAAAAGCCCGATAAGCCCGATAAGGTTGATTTTGCTAGCCAATCGGATTTTTTTGAAAAACCCAAAGAGGTGCATATTTCAGTACGCCCAACCTACGAAATGGATGAATTGCTAAAATATCAGCGAGATTCGCCCATTATTGCGAAATTATTCAAGCATGGCGAGCAGGTTTGGGGGTTTATTACCTATTCTCACATGAATCTACTTTTTTCTTTCTACGACTGGCTAAGATTGCCTGTTGATGTTATAATGTTTCTGATGAGCTATTGTGCAGAGAATGGCACGACCGATTTACGATATTTGGAAAAAACAGCCATCGACTGGGCGGATAGGGGCTTAAAAACCCTGGATTCGGCTAAGAATCATCTGCGAAGCAACGATTCCGTCATGCAGATAATGAGATGTTTTTCGCAAAATCCTACAATCCCTAGCAAAAAGCAACTGGAGCATATAGATAAATGGCTAAATGAATTTGGTATGCCAGTGGAGCTTGTTCTGGATGCCTGTGATAGATCGGCTATGAAAAGCGGCACGGCACGTATGGATTATGTGGACGGCATACTGTACAAATGGCATGAAAAAGGCATTTACACGATGGAAGAGGTAGATGCGGCAGATGCGGAATGGAAAGCAAAACAAGAGAGCGAGGCAAAGACAGAAGCCCATCCCGTTCGGCGTAATCGTTTCTCCAACTTTACGCCACGGGAACGAGACTATGATGAACTTGAGCGTATTGAACATGAACGCATAAGAAAGAGTGTAGGGCTATGAGTTATATTTCCAGTGAAATTTTCAAAGAGTACGAAGAAGACAGGCAACGGGCAAAGCTGCTTTTGGAAAAACGACGAAATCGTCTATATGAAAAATTGCCCCAAATCAAGGAAATCGATTTGGAAATATCTCGATTGGGTAGACTTGCCGTGCGCGGCATAATAAATGGTAGCGTCAACCCTGAAGTCATAGTGGCAGATTCACGCAGGATTAGCAATCGTCTAAATAAAGAGCGTGAACTCATTCTGTTGGAGAACAATATTACAGAGGCATACTTTGATGAGGTATATCGTTGCAATATTTGCCAAGATACGGGATATGTGAAAAATTCCGCCAAATGTGCGTGTTTGGTGCAACGCATCATAGAGAAGCATTATAATCTGTCTAATTTGCGAGATTCGGACGAAAGTTTTGATAGTTTTAAGCTATCGTATTACAGCGAAAAGGTCAATCCAAAGAGCAAAATATCACCGTATGAAAGTATGCGAATAGCCTTGCATAAGACACAGGACTTTGCAAAAAAATTCGGCAAAACCTTTGAAAATCTGCTGATTTACGGCGAAACGGGGATTGGAAAGACATTTCTGTGTAAAAGTATTGCAAAAGAGGTGCTAAAGGCGGGCTACGCTGTGCTATATACTACTGCCCCCAATATGTTTAGCAATATGGAGGACTATAAGTTTAACCGTGTCGAGGCACAGTCAAATTATTTGCAGATTGAGTTTATAAACAGCGTGGATTTATTGGTTATAGACGACTTGGGGGCGGAATTTCACACATTATTCACAAGCTCAACCCTCTTTAACATAATAAACGAACGCCTATTAAATAAAAAGCCAACCGTAATTTCCACCAACCTAGCACGCAAAGACCTTGAAAAAATGTACTCGGATAGAGTGGTTTCAAGGTTTTGGGGGGAATACGATATGTTACGCTGTGTTGGCGAGGATATAAGGATTAAGAAAAAGGAGATGTTGAAATGATGAAAAAAGTATTAGGATTTGCACTATTGCTAAGTTTGGCATTTGGTGTGATGGTACAGGCAGCGGAAGAGGCAGCGGAGATAGACGAGATACAATACGTTACGGCACTGCGAGGGGCGTTACGGGATTTGCCCGCTCTTTTGGCTATTGAGGACAGCATAAACAGCCTCACAGAGGCACGAGATAATCTGCAGGGGATTTTGATTTTACGCAGACAAGCGGGTACGCATTTATTGGACGGCGGTTTGGGCGAACTCGAGGCACAAATAGCCGATTTGAGTGCCAATATCAACAATATGCGGGCGATTCAGACGATAACCAGGCTCGGCACGGAATTTTCCTTGCGAAACAGCATCGTAACAATCAACAATGCACTACTGGACATCTATCTGCTAGAGAGAACGATAGAGCAATATCAGCGGGATTTAAGCACCGCAAATTTACGACTTAATGCGGGGCTTATCAGCGACAGCGATCTTCGCAGCACCGAACTTGCATTACAGCAACGAGAATCGAGTTTGGTTTCCTTACGCATTTCTTTGGAGACGGAGTATCAGAATCTAAACCGCATATTGCAACGCAATGCGACCACGCCGATACAGGTAGTTGTGGAGAAAGAGCTCATTGAGTTGCCTACGAATTTGGATGAATTTGTGAGGCAGACATTACGCACACAGCCAAACATACGGCAGCAAGAAATAACATTTGACAGAGCCAGGTCGGCAGTATCAGCCGTACACCCGATGGATCCGCAGCGTACATCTTTAGAACGTGCTCGCAATCAGGCTGAACGTGAGTTGCTGGACACAAGACGTGCCACTGAGCTTGCGATGCGAAACCAACACAACACACTTGAGATATTATTAATAAACCACGAGTCATTAGAAATAGATTTGGCACGGGCATTAGAGCGTGTAGAGACGGTAGAGGCAAATCAAAGGGCAGGTTTTGCGACTCTACTAGACATAGAAGCGGCAAGATTAGCTGTTCTAAGTGCCGAAATCGCAATAGAAAGAAACTTCAACAATCTCTGGAATCTACAATTCACACTCAAAAACCCCTTCCTACTCACACGTTAAGACCGTGGGGGCTCTGCCCCCACACCCCGCAAGGGGCTCTGCCCCTTGACCCCGCCACTTTGAAA
>WRKH01000274.1 GCA_009778175.1 Turicibacter sp. | reverse complement strand
ATATTGGCGTTGCGTGGGCGGAGCGGCGGGGTTTTGGTTGTTTAACATGGGGTTCAGTCCTTTCGTTTTTTGTTAGTTATGACTAACATAGGGGCGTAGAGGTGGCGTGGGGGTGTTAGTTGTGGCTAACTATTTTATGTTAGCATAGACTAACATGGGGTGTCAAGTTTTTTTGGAAAATTTTCGAGGGGTCGCAAAAAAATATATAAAAATTACTTGACTCGATTGCTGCACTGTGTTACTATCAGAGATGTGGTAAATACGAGCCTGTATCTTTGCTATATGGGCAACCTTAAGGTGTAAGATGTCCGATAACTCCTCAAATTTCAAAGGAGGAGTGTGGGCTAGGTTTTTGTCTGCCTCAAAAATTTATCGGACGTTAAAAGAAGGAGGAAGAAATGAAAAGAATCATTGCAGCATTTGTGGCGGTAGTGCTCTTTACTGCTACATTTGTACCAACCCTGTCTGTCTATGCACAGACGACGTTGGTAATCGATGGGGTTTCTAGGGATTTTGACTCGCAGAATGTGGGCGGCACAGATATGCTGCCACTTAGAGCGGTCTTTGAGGCCCTAGATTTTAGCGTAGCTTGGGATGACGGCTTAATCACATTAACTCGTGGTAGCGATGTTGTTACGCTAAATCTTGGCAGTGCGGCGTTTACCGTAAATGGTGAAGCTGGCACTCTTGCCATGCCAGTGCAAATTCTGGTAGATGGCAGTGCGTTTGCCCCTGTAAATGCTATCCTTGCAGCACTTGGGCATGAGGTAGAGGGTGCAGTAGCGGCTGTAGAGCCCCCTGCCCCAGCGATAGCAGCTGAGGTTATTACCGTAACCGTTGATGGTTATATCGGGCCTATAACCGTTGCTGTTTCGCTTGATGGCACTACCGTTGTTGGCGTAGAAATAACAGATCACAGCGAAACGCCACCATTTTTCGCCATGGCAGAACCTGCTACTAGCGATGCTATCGTTGCCGCAGGAACATACGCTGGCATTTCCGCCGCTGACATAGCGAGCGGTGCAACCGTTACTTCCCAAGCTATCCTTGATGCTGTAAGGCAAGCGATAGAGCAAGCTGGAGGAGTAGCTGATGCCCCTGCCCCAGCTCCCGAAGAGCCACCGCAAGTAGCCGTACCATTGCCAGCCGACGTACCTCCCGCCGCAACAGGCGATGTTACGCTTGGAGCGAACAATTTGCCTATTTCCACAGCAACTTTCACAGCGGGTACATTTAGATCCGAACCTGTCGGCGGAGCACCCGACACACCCGAGCAAGCCGCATGGCAAGAAGCAACGGGCATGGGTGCAACTGGCTGGCGGCGTGGGCCTATGGTTGTAGAAGTTGATTTTTCCGAAAATCAAATTTTGGACATTCGCCTTGTTAGCCACGGCGAGTCCGCCTATGGTGCAATGTACTTATTCCGTGCATACCCAATGGTACCAGATCATATCTTGGTACAACAATCCACACTAAACACTCGTATCAACCGTGCAGAGGGTCAAGGTGCTGGAACGGGTGCAGTCGATGTTTTTACAGGTGCGACTGCCACGCAGGCATCCATCGTTTTGGGCGTTGAGGATGCAATCCGCCAAGCGGGTGCAGATCCTGACGACCTTGTACCTCAAATTTCTTCAACTCCACTCCCAGGCGACCGTTTTATCCCTGGAAGTCATACCGTTTACGTGCCAGCTGATGCGTATGTGTTCAATTTTAACACAAACCAATTCATTCCAGTGGAAGAATTTGCAGACTGGCCAACGGAAACAACAACCGCTGCACCTTTCCGCAGTAGCACAGTGGACGGCATTGGACGTGTGCTTTTCAACTCCACAATCCACGCAAGAATGAACGCTATGCACGCACCTAGCTTGTTCGATTCCGAACGTGCTGGCACAGCACCTGACGGTAGTTCCAATATTCTTGTTGAGGGTGCAGTAAATAATATTGCCCGTGAAATGGGCTTCGATCCTACTCAAAATCCATTTTACCGTGGGCCTGACACACCTGTTGGTCTATGGCTTACCGTGAATTTTGGCAGAAATTATTTCCAACTGACTGAACACGGCTCTGGCGATGGCTTAGGCACAGCTGGTTCTGGCGGTGCGGCTCGGCCTTTCTCGGGCGACTCGCAAGCTGGACATAGAGACGGTAGCGGTTACGGTACTGCAGCTATCGGTAACACGGGTATCCAAGGTAGCTCGTCCTCGCAAGGCTTGGGCGGATATTGGTGGATACAGGGTGCACACCGTTCCGTAAACGACAGGCAGTCTACATTACACCTTACAGCGGACATTTATACATCCGCTACGCAATCGATGATGGGCGTTCGCCATGGCGTGGAGCAAGCAATCCGCCTAGCAGGCGGCAATCCAGCCGAACTCACACCACGGGCTCATGGTAATTCGCCATTCTGGCGTGAGCCTGGCATGGACGCAGGTTTGAACCTCGTTCCAGGTCGCCATGTTATCAATATTCCAGGATTTGACATTCAAATGGCAGTACAGCTTGACCGCATAGCAATCCGATATTTGGCGTTCATAAACCCCGAAAACGGTAGCCACATAAGCCATGCTGTAGCCGCCGCCGAAACCGACACACCAAACGACATCGCTCTGCTCCAAATGGAAATAATGGCAGGTATCGGCGTTGAAAATTGGAATCCATGGGAATGGGCACCACAAGTTGGCGGACAGAACCAAGAGGATCGTGTAGGTTTCCGTGACAGATTGCTGTTCGGTTTCGTGGACGGCGACCGTGTTGCCTCCGCCCTCGAGGTGGACGTAATGCCAAGTGCACCAGAATTTTCCGCCGCAATAATCGAGGCGTTGCAAAATCTGGTTACACAACAATCCTACAACTACGGTAATTTTAACCAAGCAGGACGTTTCGGGCATGAAATCGAGCCTAGTCCGTTTAGACAGTAAAATTGCATTACACTGAACACCAAAAGGGGCTGAAAAATTCAGCCCCTTTTTTAATACTAAAACAACAAACGAGCGGGTCTGGGGGCGCGCCCCCAGCGGGGTGTGGGGCAGAGCCCCACGGTTTACCTGTAAACGTAAGAAAATGCCTCGAGTAAGCCGTTTAGAATTGCCCTTGCGGCAAGCCATTGGAATTCTTCCGTCTGGATTCTGACCAATTCGCTTGCGTTGGACATAAAGGCGATTTCTAATAGTACAGCTGGAATCGTTGAGTTCCGTAATACGGAAAAATCCGCCTGCCTCACATCTCGGTCTGCCGTCCCCAATAATTGCAATAAATTGCGATGCATGATGTTCGCCAAATTACGATTGGTTAGTGTCGCAAATTCGTTGTACTCAAGGAAAAAATAAGTTTCCGTACCATTGGCGGCAGTATTTGTGGAAGCGTTAAAATGTATCGATACGAATATATCGGCAACATTGTTCCCTAACTCTGCTCGTTGCCTTAAATCCGTTACCAAATCGGTGCTTAGCGTAACATCAGCATTCCTTGTCGTATAGGCTTTGATTGTGCCGTCAATCGCTATCAGTTGCAATAATTTTCTCGTAACCGCTAGGTTAAGATCCGATTCTCGAACGCCGCCTCGCACTGCCCCTGGAAAAATGCCGCCATGACCTGGATCGATTACCACAATACGATTGTAAATTTCTCGAGGATTAACTGCCCTGATAATAATGTAGTCGTCGTCTTCCCGCACATCAACGGTAAAAAGCTGTCTGCCGTTAAAAACAAGCCGAGTAAGCCCCAAGCTGTGATCTATCGTTATAGAATCCAGCATATTATTGTTGACAATCAACTCGCCCACGCCTATGTGATGTTCGGCGTGCATCGGCAGCTGTACTATAAACTGCCTGTCCTGATAGAGATCGAAACGATGAATATGGACAGGGTTTATCATAAAAAGCTCGTCCTTCGGTATGCGTAAGGTGTTCGTGTCAAAATCATAGTACATATTGCGATACGGAGCGGGTATAAGGAAAATCGTCGTTTCATTCGCCCCCGTCTGCACTATGTTAAACGCCGTCATAGGAGGAACGCTGACATTTAATGCGACATTCTGCGACCAGTGGAATAGCGAAATATCCGTGGCAAAAATACCTTCCACCTCCTCGGGTTCGGTGGCGGCAAGTGTTACATTGCTGATTAAAAATGCCAAAATTCCGTTCCTCGGCTCGGTTCGTACCATCGATGCACTGACCCCCGTTAGCACGATGGAATCCATGCTTTCAAGGGGAACAAATTGAATATCCGTCAAAGTAGCTGTGTGTATGGTCAAAATTACTGTTTGGCGGTCTGGCGTAATGCTAATGCTAAAATTTGTTCCGCCCGCAAGGTCAAACACCACACGTGTGGTCGCCGCCTCAAATTGCGATGCCCGTATCCCCAAAACGGATTCATTCGGCATAACAAATATAGGCCCGCTCAACGGCGTTGTGGAGTTTATAATGTCTATTGCCAGCCTGTTGTCCTCCAACAACAGGGTCTCCACGGCGGTTATAGGCGATGTGGCGACTATCGCATAAGTATGCCCTCCCGTTAATTGCGGTGTCGCCACGAAAATCACAGATGCTGGCGGGTGTTCTATACGAGGTATAACCTCGTTTGAAATATTCACAGCAGTCGCACCAGGCATAGTTGCCGCCACCGACAATGCCGTAAAAAATGTGAAAATAGCACAAAGTGCAAAAAATCCAAATAATTTTTTCATAATCATTTCCCTTCTAAAAATTGCTGGGGCTTTTTACTCCCAACGTAACCTGCCTAAAAGTTGCGGGGGTTTTTTACTCCCACGTAACCCTGTTTAAAAATTGTTGGGGCTTTCTACTCCCAACGTAACCTGCAAAACCAAATGCTCTCGCCCGCCTCTAATTATCATAACATCAACCGTGTCGCCTATGCTTAGTAGAGAGAGTTCGTATTCGAGTTGGGTAAAGTTAAAAATTGCACGTCCGTTAAAACTTGTGATAATATCATGTGCCTGCATACCCGCACGAGCGGCGGCGGAATCTTCTATCACGCTGCTCACATAGATTCCTATTGGCGGCACATCATAGACGGCGGCTATATCTTCGTCTACAGTGCGGCCAGAGATACCTAGAAATGGGCGAGGTGTGCGATTCATTATCTCCTCAATAACGTATTTTGCAGTGTTGGAAGGCACTGAAAAGCCCATTCCTTCCAGGGCATGATGTTCGCCTGGGTTTATCGTGGTGTTTATGCCGATAACATAACCTTGGCTATTTATTAGCGGGCCGCCGCTGGTGCCAGGGTTAATTGCCGCATCTGTTTGAAACATTCTAACGGAGGCATTTCGATAGAATATTTCACGGTCAGTAGCACTGATAATCCCGCTTGTGGCAGAATTGCCCTCGCCCATTGCGTTCCCAATAGCCAAAACAACATCGCCTACACGCATCGCATCAGAATCGCCAAAAACGGCTATCGAGATATTATCAATCCCGAGATTGCGGACATCTGCAACATTTAAAGAGAGGACGGCGAGATCGTAATTCGTATTACGTCCGACAAGGTTTGCGGGGATTGGCTGGCTATCCATAATGGAAATATTCACGGCATCCGCTCCGGCTATCACATGGTTGTTGGTTACAATGTAGAGCATTTCGGTGTCAATGTTAAAAATGATACCCGAGCCGTTTACATTCCCAACCGTACCTACAGGAAAGGGAATATCCAGCGGATGTCCCGAGCGTTCCAGCACAATCCGCACAACAGCGGGATCTACCAAGCTAACAACATCCGCTAAAGTACCTGCTTGCACTCCGTCTTCAAAATTTTCCAGCCCTTCAAAGACAAATTGGTTTCCGCTAATCGCCCACACTGTAGCCTCGTCCGTATCGGCAATAATCGGCAGCTCGACATTATCAGAGGATAAAAACGCAATAGCTGCCCCTATCCCAAGCCCCAGCATACCCATTCCCAAGGTACATACTATAAGCAAAAATACTAGTTGCCTACCAAAAGGTTTTTGATTTGCAAGCGGTTTAGGCTCACGCACATAGGTTTCGACGGGCTGCACAGGTTGAGTGATACTTAGGCTGGTTTCTTCTAACGACTCAAAATTCTGCGGCTTATCATTAAAATCCAAGTCCCGCTCAATCTCCTGTTGAATTTTCTCTATCTCCGAAAAGCTATAAGGATTTTCGTTCACTTTCAAAATTACCCCTCCTTTTTTAAACCGTGGAGGCTTTGCCCCTGCGTCTGGTGTCCAGTGGACATCAGCTACCCCAACCCCAAAACCAACGCCCCAATGTGCATCTAGCTGAAAAATAATGTAAAAAATCATAAAACGAGCGGGTCTGGGGCGTGCCCCCAGCGGCAAGACGGTCTTGTGCCAGGTGTGGGGCAGAACCCTACGGTTTTCGATAATTATATTTTACAACAAAAAATGACAAAAAACAACTTTTTCTCCATTTGTTTTATTTCTGTAACATAAGATGTTTGACTCGAATATTTTTGCGATTTTTAGCGATTTTTGGCAGATTTTGCCAATATATAACAAAAATTTTGAGAAGTTTTAGGTGATTTTTTTCGACATATTCGGCAATAAAAGGGGATACCCGCTTTAAGGTATCCCCAAACACTTCTGTAATCCTTTTTTGCCATCGTCAACATATTTTGAGGTCGCCCGTTGGCAAATTTTGCCCCTTTATTGTAGCCTTTGTTTAGGGTCAGCCACTCTTTGCAAAGCGTTTCCTACAAAGTTTATGCATAGCATAATCGTAACAACGAGTAGCAAGGCTGGTGCCCAAGTCCACCATCTAAATTGCAGGTTGATTGGTTGCAGGGCAGCCTGTAGCATTGTGCCGAGCGATGGCCATTCCATGCCCAGCCCGAACCCTAAGAGGGACAGCCCCGTCTCCATTCCGATACTAGCGGCCAATGTGATAACAAAGTTTGCCACGATAATATCAACTAGATTAGGTAACATCTCTCTAATGATTATAATGCCATTTCTAGTCCCGAGGGTTTTTGAGGCGTTTATATAGTCCATATTACGGTTTTGCAAGGCGGCGGCACGTACAAGTCGCGTTCGTCCCATCCACGTAAACATCGTCAGAAAGAGTATAAATAACGGAACGGTACGCTCATCGGCAAGAGTAATCATGGCTATTATGAACATCAAAGAGGGTAGCATAGACCATGTATCCACCACACGCATTATTCCGTTATCCAATTTTCCTCCGTAAAATCCACTTACAACCCCGACAATAAGACCTATCGCAAACGAAAGCGTCGTAACAGCAAACGAAATATTGAAAGAATTTCTGGCAGCCACTACCAATAGCGGAGCAATATATCGTCCCATCATATCAGTACCCAAAAGACTGCCCGAATCTGCAGGAGATTGGTTCATGTTTATCAGGTTCGTCTGCATTACATTCATTGTTGCTGTTAAAATGGGAGCTGCTATATAAATTGAGGCGATTATAATTACCAAGATAATTAAACCAGCCATCCCCAAATAATCATGCTTCAGCTCCCGCCAAAACAGTTCAATCATCGATGGAGGCTTTGCAGATTGCACAACCTCTAAATGCCTATCATCTTCTAAATAACTTACTTCAGTCATCTTTTTCACTCCTTTTAGTGTGCTTTGCACAATGATAGCAAACAAACGCTATCATTGTGCAAAGAGATAGTTCTCTACCGTATCCTGATTCTCGGGTCTACAATAGTCAATATAATATCCGAGAGCAAAACTCCAACTGCAGTCAAAAATGCGAAAAATAACACTAACACATTAACCACTGGGAAGTCTCGAAGAGATATTGAATCTAAAAATAGCCGCCCAATCCCTGGAAAATTAAAAATCATCTCCACAAATACTGTACCAGTAAAGGTAAATGCTATAACTAGCCCGATATTCGATGCCACAGGAATAAGGGAATTTCGCAATATATGCTTACCAAAAATAACCCTATCAGGCACACCTTTTGATCTTGCCAAACTCACATAATCACTGGCTTTTTTATCTACAATATTTGCACGTAACATGAATATTATACCGATTGTTGACACCAATGCTCCAGTAATCGCTGGCAATGCCATATGGTGCAAACGACTCATAAATATCTCGAACGGTGTGCCACTGGATAGAACAATGGCACTAACCGTGCCTCCCAACGGAAACCACCCCGTTCCTATCGGCGAAAACAGGAATATCAGCACAATTCCAAGCACAATTGTAGGCATTGCCAATGCCATAAAGATATAGATGGCAATCGCTTTATCTAGTGCTGTCCTGTCGTATTTGCCCGCCAAAACGCCCAATGGCATAGCTATCAAATACGTTATCGTAAGGCTAAAAATCCCTAAGAAAAAGGTATTCCAAATCCGTTCGCCAATAACCTCCTCCACAGGTCGTCTATGTGTTGTACTCATTCCGAAATCCCCTTGAAACATTCCTGCTATCCATAAAGTGTATTGTTCATACCAAGGTAGATTAAGCCCCATATCTTCTCTCATTTGTTCAATGACGTGTAAGGGCATATTGGGATCTAACAGTCCAGTAAGGGCATCCCCTGGCATCTGCGATGCTAAAATGAACATAACCAACGTAATTACAAAGAGTTGCGGAATCATTATAAGAAATCTGCGTAAAATAGTCTTATACATTAATTTTTCCTCCTTTTTTCAACAAGCCTACGATTTTTGCGTACGCATTTACAATGTTGCTACATAATGTGTTTCGTTGCGTTTTTTCAAATCGTATACTTTACCATTTTCTTGATAAAAATCCTTGTATCGCTCGGTATATTCACGAGAGATAATATCCCTTTGCTGCTCATTCTTCTCTCTGTCGTCAGGATCCATGCTCGGGATTGAAGCAATTAGTTTGCGCGTGTAAATATGTACGGGATCGGAGTAAATATCCTTTCGCGATCCAAATTCCACAAAACGTCCATTGTGCATTATTGCCAAATATTCACACATATGTTTGACAACGCCCAAATCGTGGCTTATAAACAGATATGAGAGTCCCATCTCCTCTTGGACATCTTTCATATAGTTCAACACCTGTGCCTGTATGGACAAATCCAGTGCTGAAACGGGTTCGTCTGCCACAATTAATTTTGGACGAAGTGCAATGGCTCGGGCCACGCCGATTCTTTGCCGCTGTCCGCCAGAAAACTCGTGCGGATATTTTAGGGCATTATCGGGGGACATTCCCACGATTGACAATAATTCGTCTACCCGCTTGCGTTCCTCCGCCTTTGTCATGTTCTCAAAGTTGCGTAAGGGTTCGGCTATTACGTCCAAAACACGTTTTTTGGAGTTCAATGACGACAGCACGTCCTGAAAAATCATCTGCACGCTTTTTCTGTAGGGCGAGCGATTCTTGCCTATGTGCTTGGTTATATCCTCGCCATTAAAGTGGATCGAGCCGCCCGCCAGGGGTACAAGCCCCAGAATAGCCTTACCTATGGTGCTTTTGCCCGAACCCGATTCGCCCACAAGCCCTATCGTCTGCCTAGGCTCAACGGTAAAGGTAACACCGTCTACCGCACGTACATAATCTACAACACGCCCTAAAATACCGCCTCGTATAGGGTAGTAGATTTTTAAATCCTTAACTTCCAACATATGAAATACACCTCCTTTCTATTGGGGTTATGCTGTTTCAAAGCGAAAGGTTTCGTGGCAGGTACACATGACCTTATGCCCTGGAGACACCTCGTGATATTTCGGATCTGCCTCGTGTTCGCTCTGTGGAATCCACGGTGTTCTATGCGAAAATCTGCAACCTTGCCTTGGCAAATATTTCAAGGTCGGCACAATCCCCTTAATCGCATTCAGCCTATCGTTTTCGCTGTCTGCGTGGGGTATAGATGCAAGCAATGAACGAGTATAGGGATGTCGAGGATTTTTAAAAAGCTGTTGTGCGGATGCCATTTCGACAATTTGCCCCGCATACATAACGGCAACCCTTGTCGCCATTTCAGCCACCACGCCCAAATCGTGGGTTATCAAGATTACGGACGATTGCATCTCTCTCTGCAATGCACGGAGCAAATCCAGTATTTGTGCCTGTAAAGTAACATCCAATGCCGTGGTCGGTTCATCAGCAATAACCAAACTTGGCTTACACGCCAACGCTACGGCTATTACAGCTCGTTGGCGCATACCGCCCGACAGCTCGTGGGGATACGATTGGTATGTTACGTCTGGATTGCGTATGCCAACTTGGTTGAGTAATTCGAGGGCACGCTCTTTTTTCTGGGTTTTGTTCATGTTCGTGTGGTACACAAGAGTTTCCTCGATCTGCGGACCTACCCTGATAAGCGGATTGAGCGATGTTAGTGGATCTTGGAAAATCATTGATATGTCCGCACCTCGTATCTTGTTTAGCCGCCTTTCGCTTAGCTCCAACAAATTTTCATCGTTGTAAAGTATATGGCCGCTTATTCTAGTGTAGTTCATGTTGTGCAAGCGGCTAATCGAAAGAGCCAAAGCGGTTTTCCCCGAACCGCTCTCGCCAACGATAGCAAATACCTCGTTTGGCATAATCTCCAAATCTACACCATCAACAGCATTGTAGTATTGTCCCTCTATCTTAAAGGAGACCTGCAAGTTACGGAGAGATATAAGAGCCTTTTCTTGTTTTTCTTCCATGTGGATAACCACCCTTTCTTATTAGTTTGAATATTAATTAAAGTTAAAATCGCCGAGCAATCATAGTAGCTTTCGGATAGACATACCTGCGGCTTAACGTATAAACAAACGCCTCTTGTAGGGTGGGTGTTCGGGCATATTTTTGCCGCAAGCAGTGCTTGAGTTGTCAATCTATGTTTGAGTTACTCCAATGTATCACAAATCATTTCATTTGTCAATACATAAATTTTAAAAATTTGCAGAAATTTTACCCTTTTGGAATTGGCTATGCCAAATTACGCAAGGAAAGGGAGTTATTGGATAATTATTTTTTATTTGCACTCCACACTCTATTATGCTACAATAATTGTACAAAATGAAATCAAATAATCTTCAAAGCACAGCGACAGCCCTTGCTGTCGTAACTACGGCTCTTAGGAGGATTAAAGATGAATAAAATTATACGGCACAAAACGGAAAAATGCGTGGCTTGCAACCGCTGTGTTAAGCATTGCCCCGTAAAAGAGGCTAATATATGTTCTCATGAAGACAACAAGATGAATGTTTATGTGGACGATAACAAATGCATCTCTTGTGGAGCTTGCATAGATGCCTGCCACCACGGTGCAAGGAATTTTCTGGACGATACCAAGGCTTTTTTTGAGGATTTGTCGAACGGCGAGCCGATTTCGCTAATGATTGCCCCTGCGATTAGGACGAATTTTCCCGAACGGGAATGGCGGCAGCTTATTACCTTGTTTCGGCAAATGGGCGTACAGAAAATTTTCGACGTTTCGCTGGGGGCGGACATCTGCACATGGGTTCACGTGCGGTACCTGCAACGCCATCGCTCGCCTCATTTTATAACGCAGCCCTGCCCTGCCATTGTTAATTACGTGCTCTTGCACAAGAATGAACTACTAAAATATCTTTCGCCTGTACATTCGCCCATGCTGTGTACGGCTATTTATATGAAAAAACACGAGAATATCAAGACGAAAA
The DNA here is from genome assembly GCA_009778175.1 of Turicibacter sp. Taxonomy (GTDB): domain Bacteria; phylum Bacillota; class Clostridia; order Lachnospirales; family WQUN01; genus WRKH01. The sequence goes on along the minus strand of WRKH01000274.1, from coordinate 1,816 downwards.
TAGCGGCGTTGTCGCCCTGTATTGCCAAGGCAGCTGAATTTTCGCAAACGGGCGAAATTAATTACAATGTTACTTTTCGTGAATTACGCAAATATATTGAGCGAAATGATATTACGATACCCACCGTCGAGGGCGATTTTGACAGTTTTCAATCGGGACTGGGCAGCACGTATCCTTCACCTGGCGGTTTGAAGGAAAATGTTTCGCATTATTTGGGTCATTCTATCCGAATAGACAAATCCGAGGGCGAAAGCGTGGTGTACAAGGCTTTGGATGAGTACGCCAATTTGCTACATTCCACGGACAAGTTACCGAATATTTTCGATGTGCTGAACTGCCCTGAAGGCTGCAATATGGGAACGGGTTGCGATATTGGCAAGGTTAATATTTTTGAGGTTAATACAGATATGTACAAACTCAAACAAAATGCCACGGAGGTTGAGCAAAATAGGATTTATTTGGACGAATTGTTTGCCAAATTCGATAAAACATTACGTCAAGAGGATTTTATACGGCAATACAAAGCAATGCCCGTCCGCCCGATACCCGTTTCGGAGGCAGATATAGAAAGAGCAATGCTGGAATTGGGCAAGAAAACAGAAGAGGAGCGCAACTTTGACTGCGGTGCTTGTGGTTACGATTCTTGTTTTGATATGTCGGCGGCGATAGCCAAACGCATAAATACGCCGTATAATTGTTTGGAAAAATCCCACAAGGATACGCTGGAGAAACATATGGAATTGCGCGAAAACATTCAAAATTTCACCAAAACCTTGGAAGATATGAAAGTCATTAGAGAGTCGACCAACAAAATAGAGAGCAACATGGGCGATATAATCGAGGCTGTAGCCGCCTATAATTCAATGGTAACGGATGCGGAATCGATAGCGTTGCAGGTAAATTTGATTTCGCTAAACGCATCGATAGAGGCGGCGAGGGCTGGTGTGCGAGGCAATGCTTTCGGCGTTGTGGCGGAGGAGATTCGCCGCCTGGCATCCGTGTCCAAAAATTCTGCCACAAAGACTCGAGAAGCGGCATCAAACGCCAGCAGTTCCATAGATTCCATAAACAAAATGGTTGCCGAGATAAGCCTTGGCGTAAAAGATGCTTACGAAAACATCGAGAGTGTCTACAATAATATTAGGAATGAGTAAGAGGTCGGCAAATTTGGCAAAGGAGCGATTGCGATGTTTTCGTTTGACGGCGAGCATGAGGTTTTGGAGCGGGACGTGATAATCGAGGATATGGAGCAGAAATATCACGATAAATATATGATAGTGATAAACGGGCATGGCAGGGATTGCCGTTTACGAGGCGATATTATAGCGATACTCACGCCCGAGGAATATAGCAAACTAGAGAAACCCAAGCCAATGTTGCCGAAATATAGCGTTTGGGAAGGTTTTTCGTTACAACTGGACGGGTTGGGTGCTTATGGCTTTTATTTGTAAGATTGATGTCCGCAAAGTTCCAGCTTTATACGGTAATGCAAAATTGGAATGTGATGGTAAAACCTACGAGAGACTATCGCTTTTTGACACAGGGGCGATGGTTTGTCATATGTCATACGGTTTATGGAAGCAAATGGAACTTGACGAGGTAATTTTTAACGATAACCCACCCTTAATGGATTTGCTCGGGATAAAATCCAAAGACGACTTGACTTTTGACACACTGCCGATGACGGCGGTTGTTACAAGGCTTGGCAATGATGTAGAGATAAAGGCATACGAATTTTGTCTTGATGTGCTGACATTGGGTATTCAATCGTTGTCTTATTCGCCTATCAAATTGGAAAAAATTACGGTAAGGTTAA
>WRKH01000273.1 GCA_009778175.1 Turicibacter sp. | reverse complement strand
GCCCATAAAAAAATTTAAAGTTTGTCCACTTTTCAAAGTGGCGGGGGTGTGGGGGCAGAGTCCCCACGGTCTTAAGAAAGGGGTAGTAAAAATGCCAAAAGGCGGATATGGTGGGATGCCACCAGGTGGTATGGGCGGATTGATGAAACAAGCCCAAAAAATGCAACGGAAAATGGCGGAAATGCAGGAAGAGCTGAAAAGCAAAAAAACAGAAGCCTCTTCAGGAGGCGGTGCTGTGAAAGTGGTCGTAAATGGCGAGCATATAATAGAATCCCTGGAAATATCGGAAGATGTGCTGGACGATGTGGAAATGTTGCAAGACTTGGTCGTTAGTGCCGTCAATGAAGCGATAAGACAAATAGACGATTTAACACAGAGCGAAATGTCAAAATTAACGGGTGGTATGGGACTGCCGCCAGGTTTACTGTAAGTGTATAGCGAACCCGTAACGCAGCTCATCGAGGCTTTTGCCAAATTGCCAGGAATAGGCAATAAATCGGCGCAAAGGCTCGCTTTTCATGTCATACAATTACCCAAAGAGCGAGCTGAAACATTAGCTAACGCTATTTTACAGGCTGTACATACTGTTCAATACTGCTCAATATGCTGTAACCTTGCGGATAATGACCCATGTACCATATGCCAAAATTCAAAAAGAGATCTGCATACGATTATGGTAGTAGAAGATCCACGAGATATGGCGGCTTATGAACGCACACGGGAATATCATGGACTCTACCATGTGCTGCACGGTGTGCTTTCACCCATGAATTCAGTAGGCCCAAACGAGCTTAAGATAGCCGAGCTGCTAAAACGCATACAAGAAACCTCGATAGAGGAAGTTATAACGGCAACTAACCCCACTGTAGAGGGCGAAGCGACTGCGATGTACATAAGCAGACTATTAAAACCTTTGGGTGTAAAGGTTACAAGGATTGCACACGGCATACCCGTTGGCGGAGATTTGGAATTTGTAGACGAGGTTACGCTTACGAGGGCACTGGAGGGGCGTGTGGAGCTTTAAATTGGGAGTGGGCTAATCTAAGAGTTTGAGAAAGAGGGATAAAATGAATAATTTTGCATACCATTCCGTTGTCTTACTCTCGTCTAATGACGAAAATATTAGTAGTCAAATTGATGTTACGGAGTTATTAATCACTATTTTAGGTTGGACATCCCTAGTAGCGATCATCATTATAGCCGTTGTAATTACTATTGATTCGATAATCGAAACGCTAAAAAACACGAGTAGTATAATCAAATTCTTCCCACGCCTTAAACTTAAACTGCATAAAACTGACAAAAATGAAACCGATAAAATATTGGAAGTGCTAGGAACGCTAGGTCTTAAACTCGATAATCCGCATAATTTAACAGCCGCAAGCAACCTTGAAAAAATAAGAGAGGATTTTAGGTTTATATCCAAACAATACATAAAACGTGGCAATTATATCGTGGGGTATTCCTCCGAAGAGCCAATAAAAAATTTGATAAATTTACGAATCGCTTATTGCAGAGGAGAGGGCGAAACTCTTTCCAAATTGATGTTTGAGTTCATACATCTTAAAGCGACAGAAGAAGAAATTACATTTGATTGCATTGTTAGTAGAACGGCAAATATTGGCTTTTTAGGGTATGACGTTTCAAGATCTTTCAATTGCCCGTTTATGCTGTACGATGACAACCCCATAATCAAAGATGTCCACTTTGACTACACACCAAAAAATGCAAGCAATGCAATAATTGTAATCGATGGCTGCATAAGTGCCGATGGTTTGGTAAAAATTATTGACCAACTAAGAGAAAGAGGAATCTCAATATCAAATGCTTTTTGCTTCTATATACGCTCTTATGAAGGTATAGAAAACCTTCACAAAAGTGGTGTCAAACTGCATTATTTAGAGTATTACGATGATGGAACTTTGGAAAGCATATAACTTTAACGGAGGAAGTAATTTGGTATGAAAAACAAAATTATGTCTGTAAGCTACCATATAACGGAATATTGTAACATGGGCTGCCCATACTGCTTTGCGAAATTTAATTGCACCGACAAACAACTGCCAAAGAGCGATGCGTTTTTATTGATTGAAAGATTAGCAGAAGCTGGATGCGAAAAGATTTCATTTGCTGGCGGAGAGCCTACTTTATGCGAATGGTTACTCGATTTAATTAAGTGTGCAAAAAGCAATGGCTTGACGACCATGATAATAACAAATGGTTCGGGCTTAACAGGAAATTTTCTAAAAGAAGCAAAAACCTTCTTAGACTGGATAGGGTTGAGTGTAGATACGCTGGATATATCGACTTTAAAAAAATTGAAAAGGCAACTCTCCGATGAGCTTGTGGACAGTTCTTATTACGTTGAAAGAGTTAGGCTTATAAACGAGCTCGGCTATAATCTAAAAATCAACACAGTGGTAACAAAATTAAACGCAGACGAAAACCTATCGGAGTTTATCAATTACGCTTCTCCAAAGAGGTGGAAGTTGCTCCGTGTGCTGCCTTTAGATAATGCGAATCTTTGTAATCAGCAAGATTTATTGATTTCGAGCGAAACTTTTTCGTCTTTTTGCAAAAGGCATACAGATGAAATTAAAAGCGGAATTGATGTCATTGTAGAGGATAATGAAACAATGATAAATTCGTATGTTATCATTGACCCGATAGGACGTTTTGTTGACAATAGCAATTATATGCTAAATTTTAGCGATTCAATACTAAAAGTTGGCGTAAAGAACGCCCTACAGGGATTAACGATAGATAGGGAGAAAATGAAAGCGAGAAAAGCGTTTTATTGGTAGAAAAGGACAAGTGATTTTGGAAGGAATGAAATTATGAACCTACACGTTAAAAACCTACACAAAAGTTTTGATAAAAAGCTCGTATTGACAGGTGCTACGTACACCTTTACACAGGGGAAAATATACGGACTCTTGGGCAGGAATGGTGCAGGCAAGACGACCATGTTTAGTTGCCTTACAAATAATCTCCCGCTAGATGACGGCGAAGTGCTTATTGAAGAGGAAGCATCGAGTCGAAAAGCCACGTTTGACGATATTGGATTTGTATTCACACAGCCGCATTTACCTGAATTTATGACTGGCAACGAGTTTTTGAAATTTTTCACTGAGATAAACAAGGACAAAATAACCGAACCTGTAGATTTTGCAGCGGCATTTGCATCCGTGGAATTGGAGCAGGAAAGTCGTTTCAAGCTGATTAAAGACTATTCGCACGGGATGCAGAACAAGCTACAGATGCTAGCATTTTTGATTTTGAGGCCGCCCGTCATTCTATTAGACGAACCATTGACCTCATTTGACGTGGTGGCGGCATTGCAGATTAAAAACCTGATACGTTCCATTAAAAACGACCATATTATCATCTTATCAACTCATATTTTGGATTTGGCACAGGATTTATGCGACGAAATCACTATCCTACACGGCGGCAAACTTTCCATGTTGGACACCGAACGATTACAAGATGCCAATTTTGGCGACCAAATCATGCAAATTTTATCAGAAGAAGTGCTTTAAACTGTGGGGCTCTGCCCCACACCCCGCCAGGGCGCGCCCTGGACTGCACATTTTTTGGATTTTTAGAGATGGAGGAATCTTATGAATAGTTTACTGTTTCGGTTGATACTTTTGTCGCTGCAAGTGCGTTTTAGGAACATGACCAATTTTTTGAGATTTTTAGAGATGGAGGAGGCCGATGAATAATTTGCTGTTTCGGTTGATATTTTTGTCGCTACAAGTACGTTTTACGAACATGACCAATCGACTGATATATTTTTTTCAAAAATTGCCATTGATAAAACGGCTGATTTCTCCCGATATTTACAAATTACAGGAGCTGAAAACCGTCTTTTTGGTGTTCGGCATAATTTTCGTGATTTCCAAAAAATTGTTGTTTTTTGTTCTTTTTATGGCACTTATCTTGCTTCCTTTCGGTGCCGCAATCTCTTTTTTAGGCACATATGAGAACATTTTCGATGTTTTTAACCCTGAAATCGATCCGATTGGCGTGTTTACAGCAACGGATGTTGTCGGCAATATGTTTGTTGCATGGTTTATCGTCAGCTTTTTGGGGGCTACCGTGAATTCCACGTTAATCGGTAGCGAACATTGGCAAAACGATGAGACGATGATAAACCTGTTGCGGGTAAATCCCACGCATTACGCTAAATCACGTATTTTGGCGGACAGATTATCCGATTTGATTATTTGGTTGCCCACATTGCTTATCGGCTATGCAATCTTGCTAGATGGCGGATTTTTAATGATACTGTGGGCTGCTTTGGCGACGCTTGTCGTGTACACGGCTTTTCGTTTAATAGCGGAATCTGTAAATATGTGGTTTTTCCAAAAAATGGGCAAGCACCTAGGTAGCAATGGCTGGGCTGCATTTGCCTTTATGACGATTTTTTTGGTTTTGGGTTTTGCTACGCCGTTTTTGCTGGGAACGCCCGATTTTAACGGTTTATTCGGCATATTTTCAGTGGTTGCGGTAATTTTGGCGGGTGCTGTTATCTATTTTTTGACTAAATATATTGGTGCATATCCGCTATATTTTAATTTTATGAACTACACCGTACAACGCTATAGAGGCACGGTTGAAAAATATTATAAATCCAACCAAGACCCCGTAGGAGCAGATCAAAAATCGGCACAGAACTGGGCAAAAGAGGTGGATACAGCCGCCATTGAGCAGAGCAAACTAGACAAACACAGAAACAAAACAGGGCTTGCCTATCTGAACGCAATATTTTTTGATAGACATCACAATTTTTTTCGCAGGAAAATGATAATACGCATAGTTTTGGTGCTTGCACCGCTAGTATTGGCGACGTTATTTGCGGGCTTCGCTGTAATTTTTTTAGGGACGACACCTGCGGAAATTTTAGGCCTTGGGGTTGAAACTGCTGAAGAAATAAGCGAGTTTAACGCAATTTTTGAGATGACACCGACCTTTTTCTTGATAATATACTTTTTGTCCATGGGGCGGATTGTAACGGGTACGGTGTTTATCAACTGTGATATACATATGCTGCATTACCCGTACTATCGACAATCTCGAATAATTTTGTCGTCGTTTGCGGCACGAATAAAGGTAATTTTGGGTTTGAATCTGCTAAACACAAGCCTCTTGGGTGTGTCCGTAATTGGCTCGTTGTGGATTTTGGCGGCTTATATGGACTGGCAACTCGCAGCCATGTTTTTCGTTACTCTAACGCTAATTGGCTTGGTTTTGGGCTTTAACGACTTATTTTTGTATTACATCATACAGCCGTATGATACCGATGGCAAGGGGAAAAGTTTTGCGTACAATGTGATTAATTGGGTAACATATATGCTGGCATTTGCGTTCATGCAAATTAGTATGGACTTGCTGTGGTTCACGATTGGCTGGGCTGCCTTAACCTTGATATATTTCGGGGTCGGCACAATAGCATTACTAAAATTTGCACCCCGACGCTTCAGATTGAGATAAACAAACATGGCTCTCATATGCGGCTTGCGGGCGGATAGAATCCGCCCGCACGAAATACCAAAAATTTGAAAATATGAGTTAATTGAGTAGTCATTAAAACAAAAAATAAGGGGCTGAAAATTCCAGCCCCTTCGCCAATAAGTAAAAAATACAAATGTGCGGGTCTGGGGGCGCGCCCCCAGCGGGGTGTGGGGCAGAGCCCCACGGTTTTAAAGTTTGAAGTAGGAAACGAGTTGTTTTAGTAGTTCGGCTTGAGAGTTTAGTTGTTCGGCAGCAGCGGCAGTCTCCTCGGATACGGCAGAGTTGCTCTGTACTACCTGTGAAATCTGCGAAAGACCTGAACTGACCTGCTGTATCGCCTCAGCTTGCTCGCGCGAAGATGTAGAAATGCCGTTGGTTATGTTTAATAACTCGTTTGCGTTCTGTACTATCGTGTCCAAAGATTCGGAGGTGGACTCAGCTATCTCGCTGCCTATCTCCACACGTCCGATGGAATCCTCGATTAAAGTCGTGGTCTCAGTGGCAGCAGTTTGGGAACGTGCCGCAAGATTACGTACCTCTTCCGCTACAACGCTAAATCCGCGCCCGTGTTCGCCCGCCCGTGCCGCCTCAACAGCCGCATTTAGCGATAATAGATTGGTCTGGAACGCTATGTCCTGAATTACCTTGATTATCTGCGAAATATTATTGCTAGACTCCTTGATCTGTAGCATCGCCTCTAGCATCTGTTTCATTGCCGCATTGCCCTCCATTGCGTTCTCGGTGGAACGAGTGGAGATGGCGTTTGCACCCTCGGCACTATCGGCATTTTGGTTCGTCTGATGGCTGATAACGTCCATTGTGGCATTCAATTCCTGAACAGAACTCGCCTGCTGTGTGGCTCCGTTTGCCATATCCATAGAACTCATGGAAATTTGCTTTGCACCTGCCAAAACCTGCTCGGAAGAAGAGTTTATCTCCGATAATGTCTTGTGCAATGTTGTGATTATATGCTCAATGGAATTTTTAATCGTGCTGAACTCGCCCAAAAATTCGCCATTTATCGAGGTGGTCAAATCGCCTCCTGCAATCGCACCCAAAGTCCGATTCATTTCGTTCATGTAACTGCTGAGACGGTCAACGGTGTTGTTCATGTTCGTTTTTATGCTAAGGAAATCGCCGTTATAGTTGCCCACGATTTTTTTGTCGAAACGCCCTTGCCCCAAGGCGGTTATAACATCTCTAATCTCGACCACAGGTGCATCCACAGACTTACAAACTTGGTTAAGCCCCTTTACTAATTCAAGCCAAGCACCGTAGTTTGTAAATAGACTCTCATCGATATGGTACGCCAAATCTCCGTCCTCGGCAGCAGCCTTTATCATTCCTTGTACCCCATTCGAAACGTCCGTCAAATTCTCCAGAAGTAAATCCACCGTCTCGTTAATAATGGCTTTTTTCAACGGGAAACGCTCCAATTCTGCATTCTCCAAATCACCGCGAGCTATGTTATTTATAACGGTAAGGGATTTGTTCATCACTACGAGTTGATCGGAAACCATAAAGTTTATCTGTTTGACAAGTGTTTTATATTCGCCAGAATATTTATTCACATCCACAAAATGATCGATTTCGCCACGTTTATGCTCATCTGACATGAAATTCAAATCTTGCATAAGCGTGTTAATCATCTCGACGAGCTGTTTGGCACTTCTTGCCAATTCGGCTGGTTCATCATTGCCGTCCGTACGCAAATTCACGTTGAAATTGCCCTTTGTTATCTCCTTTATCGCCTGCACTACCTCATGGATTGGCCGTGAAATGGCAATCGGCAAGAAATAGGCGAGTAACAGACTTATCAAGATACTAAGCCCTACCGCCACAATAATAATTGTGATTATATTGCTTACCAATTGGTTCGTTTCGATTAGAGTCCCTTCCATGGCATTTTGTGCAATGCTCATCATAAGGCTATACGTATTTGTGATATTAGCATGAAGGTCATCGCCTCGGGAAAAAAGTTGGTTAATCAGTTCCGTATCGATCACTCGTGCGGCATCCAAGCCTGGCAACGCTATCATATTTACATATTCTTCAATGAAATTCGTCAAAGCTTCTGCCGCTTGGAAGTGCTCATTCTGTTCTGCTACCGTCATTCTTGGATCGGTCGTTACTAGCATTTCGTAGCTTTCCAAATGTTCCAATAGCGAATAATGTACATTATGCAATTCCTCGATGACACCGTCAATCAATGCATCATCGCCCATATTCAACATTGCTCTCGACACGCCATACCTCATTTGCAAAATTTCATACGACACATCTTGCAAGATAATCAGCCTACTGGCGGGAAAGGTAGCACCATAACGATGGTTATCGTCCACGGTATAGATACTTGTAATACTAATGACTGCGTAGATTATTTCGATGATTATCAGTGTCGCAAAACCCAAAACCATCTTGCCTCTAATTTTCAAATTCTTCATGTAATAATCCCCTTTTTAATGATTTAAGACCGTGGGGCTCTGCCCCTGCTGACCCCGCTGCTACTCGCAACGGCTGAACGATGTCCACTGGACACCAGCCGCGGGGGGCACGCCCCCAGACCCGCTCGTTTGTTTTACTTGGTTCTTGATTTTTGCCCAATCACTTCAAGTTTTTAGAAGATGTATTCAATAAGGCACAATCAGAGTACAACATTTGTTCCTTGCGGGCGGATAATATCCGCCCCTACGCAAAGGCAAAACTTGCCTGTTTGTCTTGCAACCTCGCCCAATGACACCCGTCAAACCCAACCCAAATTTAAAGTTTGATCAAACTTTTCAAAGTTTGCGGGGGTCTGGGGGCAGAGCCCCCAGGGTTTTAAGTCTTGAAATAGCTGACTAAATCTTGAAGTAGTTCGGCTTGAGAGTTTAGCTGTTCTGAAGCGGCGGCAGTTTGTTGAGAGATGGCGGAGTTGCTTTGAACTACTTGAGAGATGCGGTTTATGCCTATGCTTATCTGTTCTATTGCTAACTCCTGTTCGCGAGAAGAAGTTGAGATGTCGGATATGACTTGCATAATTTCGTCTGCGTTTCCAACAATGACCTCAAGCGACTCGGCAGTTTGGGATGCCATGTCGCTGCCCACATCGACACGAGTGATGGAGTCTTCGATTAAGGCTGTGGTGTCCGTGGCGGCTATCTGAGTGCGGTTGGCAAGGGTGCGAACCTCTTCTGCTACAACGCTGAACCCACGTCCATAATCGCCTGCCCGTGCCGCTTCAACAGCAGCGTTTAGGGAGAGAAGATTGGTTTGGAACGCTATGTCTTGAATGGTTTTTATTATGTTGGAAATGTTGTTGCTAGACTCCTTTATCTGCATCATAGCTTCCAGCATTTGTTTCATGGCTTCGTTACCCTCGGTAGCATTTTGATTGGAACGGTTGGAAATGGTATTGGCATGATCGGCACTATCGGCATTATCCCTCGTCTGTTGAGCTATAATATCGATAGATGCGTTCAATTCTTCGACGGAGGAAGCCTGTTCAGTCGTACCGTTTGCAAGAGACATGGAAGTGGATGCAATCTGCTTGGATCCCGCTAAGACCTGAGAGGCGGCGGCATTTATTTCGGAAACCGTGCGATGTAGCGAGGATACTATGTGATTTATAGGCTCTTTCATTGCGTTAAAATCGCCTTTGTACTCCATCGTTATTGTGTGGGTTAGGTCGCCGTCCGCTATTGCCGTCAGTGTCTTGGTTATATCGTTTATGTAAGTGTTTAGACTGTCTATGGTGTCATTAATGCCTTTCTTTATGATAAGGAAATCGCCCACATAATCGCCCTCGACTTTTAGGTCGAAATTACCAGCGCCCAAATGCTTCATAACGTCCCGTATCTCCACTATTGGATCGTCTACTACTTTGCAGACTTTATTCAAGCCCTTTACTAATTCTAGCCAACTGCCGTAATTTTCAAATAGAGATTCATCGATACTAAAAGCCAAGTCTCCGTCCACGGCAGCAGCCTTTATCATGCCGTTTATACCGTTCGATACGTCTGTTATATTTTCGTGTAACACATCGAATGCTTCGTTTATAAAGGCTTTTTTGTGCGGGAATCTTTCGAGCGTTACGTCAAAATTGCCTATGGCTACCTCATTTACTGCGTGAAGGGCTTTTTTTATCATATCTATGTAATTCTTCATCATCAAATTTACCTGTTTTGCCACGGTTTGGTATTCGCCAGAATAATTGTTTATGTCTATGAACACATCGATGTCCCCTTTATCATGCTCGCAAGCCATGTTGTCCATGTCCTTTATAAGGGTGTCGATATTTTCGATTAGCTGTTTAACGGAATATGTGAGCTGTGCCACTTCGTCTCTGCCCTCGGGTCGTATATTTACGTTGAAATTGCCGTTTGACACCTCTTCTACTGCTCTCACCACTTCTTTTAACGGTTTTGTAATTATGCGGGTAATGACGATGGCAAGAATGGCGGCAACGGCGATGGCTGCAAAACTGGCAAGGACGAGTATCACAAATTCCTGATTAGTGTAGTTTGTAAGGATTAGATGTTGCTCGAGCATATAGAGCTCGATAGCATCAAAAAGTGCGTAAAAATAGGCATATGCTTCCTCCAAATCGGTACTTTCCAACAAAATGACTGCAAGCTCTAGGTCGTTAGCGTATGCGGCTTCAAAGATGGATTCGGATAAAGTCGTGTTATACGTTTGCATAATTGATTCAAGGGCATCTATTTGTTCATTCTGTGCAATAACGACATACGCTGGTATGACGGTATCACGACTCAAATTATCCCTAAAGTCTGATAAGAAAGCTATGGCCTTGGTCATAAGCCTATCAAATTCGCCTTCATAAAAGGCAACCAAATCATCATTTCCTGTATGTAAAGCACCCATTGCAAGGGAGCGCCTTGCATCCATAAGGGCTAGATCCAAATTTTTCAGGTATATGAGTCTTGCATTCGGGTAAAGGATTATGTGTGAATAACTATCATCCACGTTTTGTAGCGAGGTTGCACTGTTTACAGCAGTGATTACCATAATAATCATTACCAAGCCGAAACCGATAGCGAGTTTGGTGCCAATTTTGATATTTTTTACAAGTTTCATTTTTCGAAAAAGCCTCCTGTGATTTTTTCTTTTGCATATATATTGTAAACGATTTATAATGGATTTGTAAAGGGCATTTTTAAATTTTTTTTGGGCGAGTGAATTTGGAGTGAGCGAATAATGAGGGTCGATAACATACACAAGAGTTACAAGGAAAACGTGCTAAACGGCATAAGTTTTGAGGTCGAAAGAGGCGAAATTATAGGGATAGCGGGTAAGAATGGATCAGGGAAATCCACCTTGCTTGCGATAATGGCGGGAATAATAAAACCCGATAGGGGAACGGTTGTTTGCGAGGGGAGCATAGGCTACGTACCGCAAACATTGGATTTGTTCGAAAATTTGACGGTGCGTGATAATTTGCGGTTTTGGATGGCGGCATATGGGATAAAATCCTTTGACAAATGCAGAAATCCGATAACGACAAGCATCTTCGATGACGAAATTCTATTGAAAAAGAGGGTTCGGCATCTCTCGGGCGGGATGAAAAAGCGATTGTCCATAGCTCTATCCTGCTTGAATAATCCCGATTACCTGATAATGGACGAACCGTCCTCGGCACTGGATATTGAATTTAAGCGGGATTTACATGAATTAATAAAACTTGTGGCAAAGGAGAGGAGTGTCATATTTACCTCACATCAGCCCGATGAATTGGCTTGGTGCGGGCGGGTTTTCGAGCTGAAATCAGGGTTGATTACCATCTAACTAGCCCGCTCCCGCAATTTGAACACATACGCCAGCACTTCAACCACAGCCTCCCAAAGCTCGACGGGTATCTCTTCGCCCACTTCTACATCGCTGTATAAGGTACGTGCCAATGGTGGATTCTCTACTATCACTATGTCATGTTCCCTTGCCTTTTCACGGATACGCTTCGCCATAAAATCAACGCCCTTTGCTACAACAACGGGAGCTTTGTCGATTATATTGTTATATCTAAGTGCCACTGCATAATGCGTGGGATTTGTAATAACAACGTCTGCCTCTGGGACGTTCTGCATCATGCGGCGCATGGAAACTTCCTGCATTTTACGCCGTATTTTGCCCTTTATCAGCGGATCGCCCTCCATCTGTTTGTATTCGTCCTTTACCTCTTGCTTGGTCATCTTCAAATCTTTCAAATGTTTGTAGCGTGTATAAAAATAATCAGCTGCGGCGACAAAGATAAACACCGCTCCCACCGCAAGTGCCAAGTCAATTATCAATCCTCCTATAAGCCCGATGGACGTTATAAGAGCCATATCTAACATCGCCGGTATCATCCCTATACGGCTTCGTACTATAAAAAACACAACAACGCCAATGATTGACAATTTCGCAATGGATTTAAGCAAATTTACAACCGATTGCATAGAAAAAATCCGCTTAAAGCCCGAAATGGGATTCAGTTTCGATGGTTTTGGCATAAGCGGTTTCAATGTGGGTTCCCAACCAACTTGCACCAAATTTATCACAACATCTATCAAAAAACTAATCGCCAGTAATGGCCCGACAATCAGTAAAACTTGCGTAAAAAGCCACGATATATACCCCGAATCAAATAGAGCCTGCATCGCATCGAATGAATAGGGCAACATACGCAAATTGTAGCTGTGCAGATACAATATATTACTAAGCATCCAGCCAGCAAATAACCTGAGTGCAAAGAACATACCGATGATTTTAACAGCGGTAACAACTTCCTGACTTTTAGCCACTTGCCCCTCTTTACGGGCATCTTGCTTTTTCTTGGGCGTTGCGTCCTCGGTTTTAGAATCCTTATCCTGCCCGCCCTGCTGAAAAAAAGCTAAATTTAACGGTATAAGCCTCATGACGGTCGCATCCCCCATATAACTTCGCGCATAGCGAGTGCTGCCATATCAAACACATTAGCAAAAATAGCACCCAAACTTGGAGCCATTACCGCAAAGATTAAGAACAGTCCCACCAGTATTCTTATAGGCATCCCAACCACAAAAATATTCATCTGCGGCGAGGTTTTTACCATAATCCCCAGTGCCACATTTATTATCATCATTGTGCCAACCAGCGGCATTGCAATCCGTATAGCTAAAATCATAGATTCCGCTAACACAAGTACAATATACCAAAACAAATCGGGATTGGACATAACAACAGCAGCTCCAATCGGCAGATGTGCATAGCTATAAAAAAATGCGAGAAATAACTGATGCAGCCCTCCTGTCGCCACGAGCATTGCCACTAGTGCCAAATAAAATATATTACCCGTAACAGGCACTTGCGTTTGTGTCATGGGGTCTATCGTATTTACCATCATAAGCCCTATCGAAAAATCCATAAGATGCCCTGCGAAAAATATCAAGTTAAACACAGCAAACACCATATAGCCCATCACAAGCCCAACCAGAAATTCGAGCAGTGTCAAATAGACGAACATAGGCGTAAGTGCCACATAATAAACAGACGTTATATTCCCAGACATAAATAATGCAAGTGCCATTACAAGTGCAAAGAACAACCGTCCCTGTGTGAACATATTCTGGCTAGACAATATTGGAATAAGCATCAAAAATCCCAAAACTCTAACAAATATCAACATCAAAATATCTATGTTATCAAAAAAATTTATCAAAACATCATACGCTTCTAATCCGTCCAAAAAACACCTCCTCGTAAGCGGCTCTGCGGGCGAATACTATCCGCCCCTACAAGACCCAAAAATTCAAACTAAATTTAAAGTTTGTCCACTTTTCAAAGTGGCGGGGGTCTGGGGGCAGAGCCCCCCGGGGCTTAATCTTTTA
>WRKH01000272.1 GCA_009778175.1 Turicibacter sp. | reverse complement strand
GGCCAGCCCCCAAACCCCCGCCACTTTGAAAAGTGGACAAACTTTAAATTTTTTTGTTATTTTTTGTCGAAGTTTATGGATGGTATTGAGGGTGTGTTTTTTAGTGCGGACGGGTTTGTGCCCGTCATTTTTAAACACGACCCAATTCATAATTTAGCGATAACATTAGCGTAGGGGCGGATAGTATCCGCCCGTTGCGGCTTGCTTTTTGAAAATTGCGAACGGGGCGGTGTCCGCCATTTTAAATTTATTGGACTGTTACGTAGACTAGGGTTTGATTTACTAGCAGGTAGGCAATTTCGCCGAAAGTAATGGGACCCTCGAATATATCGATAACTTTGCCCTCAAGACCTCCGTATACAAAGTTTAGAACGCAATTACAGGAGAAAATCGATTCTTCGTCCGCAACATTGGCGAGTCTTTTGTTAAAGGTCTCTGCGTAGTCGTCCATCTTCTTTGCAATTTTGTACTTGACGTTTGGGGATACTGGTGCATAAAAATTTACCACGCCGTCTTCTGACGACCTGAAAGATATGTTTATTTTAGTGCCTGAATAATCGCCTATTAGCGGCAGTTTTATGTCGATGTTATGTTCTGCTATATAGTCAGCCAAAACGGTTCTTTCCCCGTTTACTAAACATTCTTTCACGACAAAACTTGTCTCTTCAAAGGTCAGCGTGGGCGAGTTGTCCTCTTCTTCGAATATGTTTATTATGTTTACGTTAATCATTTTGTCGGGTATTTCAAAGTGTAGTGCAACCGCCTTGTCCTTATGCACTTCCCCTGTTAAGCCGTTTACCACTATTGGTGTCTGCTCGGGTTTGTCGATGTTAGTACCCGAAATCCAGCCTACAATATGTTTCAAAAACACACCGTAGCGTTTAGCGGCATTATTGGCGTAGTCTTGGTGGATTGCACTGTCAAATGGCAAAATCAGTATAGAAAATCCGTCTTCATGCACATCGTCGGCAATAGTATCTATGTTGTCAGTGCTATAATTGCTAATTTGAAAATTCTCATAAGGAAATTCCATCACAAAAAGCAGATCGTCAGACACCTTGCCGCTTTCTTTGGCGATAAAATATTCCGTAGAGCCACCAATCCAGTTACCACTCGGCAATTTACTAATTAGAGCTTCTGTTCCCGCAATATGTAGCAGTTTGCCGTCCTCAATCATCTTTGATGTTTCTTCAAAAGTTATTAACATAGCCTTACCTCCTTTTTAACAACCGTCTATCGTGTTGGAGATTATCGATTATCGATTATCGTTTCCAATCTTCGCCCGCAACCTGCCCGCAACCTCCAGACGATTCTTCCGCAACAACAATTATACATCACACTTTTTAAAATTTCAAGCTATTTTTGCAAAAATCAACAAAAAAATTAAAATTTGTTTGGAAATAGCCCGATAAACCGCACTTTTCGATTGCGATATTCGCAGCAAAATATTAAAGGTGCAAGAAAAAAATTGTCTTGGTCGGAATTTTGTGATACAATTTAAAACCTAAACAAAAATGTGGGTTTTGGCGGTGTCCTGATGTTATTGGCGGGCGGAATCCCACGGTTTTATGGCAAAATTGGAATTGTTAGGATGGTGTAGAATGACCGTAGATAGGGATTATATAGAAGAATTGCTAAAACAAGCAAATAGCAGGAATGTTGATATGGCACAAATTATAGATAAAGCCGATAAAATGGAGGGGTTGTCTCACCGTGAAGTCGCATTGCTTTTGATGTGTGAAGATGATGACTATAACGAACGTATATTTGAAATTGCTGGGAAAATAAAGGATAGAATTTATGGCAATCGAGTCGTTATGTTTGCACCGCTGTATGTTAGCGACTATTGTGTTAATAAATGTGTCTACTGCAGCTATAATACGCTGCATGACTTTGGTAGGTCTCGGCTTACTATGGAGCAGGTTCGTGAAGAAGTGCGGGTGTTGGAGGAAATGGGGCACAAACGTATCGCACTTGAAGCGGGAGAAGATGACGAAAACTGCCCTATCGAGTACATATTAGAATGTCTTGAAACCATCTACCAGATGAAGACGGGCAATGGCGAAATACGCAGAATAAACGTAAATATTGCCGCCACAACTGTAGAAAACTACAGAAAATTAAAGGAGGCTGGTATAGGGACGTATATCCTTTTTCAAGAGACCTACCATAAGCCAGCATACGAAAAAGCCCATATCGACGGGCCAAAAAAGGATTTTGATTATCATCTAAATGCCTTTGATCGAGCTATGGAGGCGGGGATAGATGATGTTGGCGGGGGTGTGCTTTTTGGGCTGCATGACCCCTATTTTGAAATTATAGCACTAATGCTGCATAACGAGCATTTAGAAAAGCAGTATGGGGTGGGTTTTCATACCGTGTCCGTGCCTCGTATATGCAAGGCTGACGGGGCTATTGCCTCAAGCTACCCCTATGCCGTGAGTGATGATGTTTTTTTGAAACTCATCGCTATATTGCGTATTGCGTTGCCTTTTACAGGGGTTATAATATCCACCAGAGAAAGCCCCGATTTACGAAAAAAACTGATTCATTTAGGAGTGTCGCAAACTAGCGGCGGATCAAGCACGGGGGTTGGCGGATATACGCAAAAAGAGCAGAAACAAGCACAATTTAAGACCAACGACGACAGAAAGACAGCCGATATTATAGAATGGCTTATGGAAGAAAAGTTAATCCCTAGCTTCTGCACAGCCTGTTACCGTAGCGGGCGCACGGGCGACAGATTTATGCAGTTGGCAAAAACGGGTAACATAAAGAATGTATGTCAGCCAAACGCATTGATGACACTTTGCGAATATGCCCATGATTACGGCAATGACGATTTTATAAACAGGGTACATTCGCTTATAAAAAGCGAGCTTTGCAACATAGACGACGAAAAGATACGGACTTTGACCGCTGCCAATATCGAAAAAATCAAGAACGGGCAACGAGATTTGTATATTTAATCGTTTCGAAAACAAACGGGCAATGAAATTTGTATATTTGGTCGTTTTGAGAACAAAAAGGGGGAATTATGGAAACCACGCCAAGAGGCCTGCGGCGGCATATAGCTCTATTCGGCAAAACCAATGTAGGCAAATCCACGCTCTTTAACCTTTTAACGGGGCAGGAAAATTCAATCGTTTCCGAAACGGCTGGAACGACCACAGATCCAGTAATCAAGAGCATGGAGCTTATTCCTTACGGCCCTATCGTGCTTATCGATACGGCAGGGTTAAACGATGATACCTATCTGGGCAGTAAACGAGAGGGCAAAACAAGGGAATTTGCCCGCCGTGCTGATATGGGGATTTTCATAAGAGAAATAGGCGATGACGATGGATTTGACATCGTAAATTTTTTCAACGGCGAAAAAATTTACGTCTTTACAAAATGCGATTTGGCGGACGAACAAGTGCTAGTCTCGCTAAAATCAAGCTATCCTCATGCGATTTTTGTCTCCGACAATGGCACGGGAGTTGACGACTTAAAACAAGCCCTTGTAACAAAATTGACAAAATTGGAAAAAAGCGAAAAAGAGACCTTGATAGGCGATTTACTTCCGCCTAGTAGCACTGTTGTAATGGTCGTGCCGATAGACAGCGAAGCACCGAAGGGCAGATTGATACTTCCGCAGGTTCAGCTTATACGAGATTGCCTTGACAATGGCATAAAATCGTATGTAACAAGGGAAACAGAGCTTGCCGAGGCGATTTCCGAACTTTCAAACATCGACCTTGTAGTTACGGATTCGCAAGCGTTTTCCCTTGTAAATAGCATTATCCCGCCCGATATTCCGCTCACGTCATTTTCAATGCTTTTAGCAAGGCAGAAAGGGGATTTTAATCGGTTTTTAAGCGGAGTTGAGACTATAAAAACTCTAAAAGACGGCGATAAAATTCTGATGCTAGAAGCCTGTACCCACAGCCACAACCACGAAGATATAGGCAGAGTGAAGATTCCTAAAGCGTTACAAAATGCTTCGGGCAAGGAATTAATCTTCGATTTTTTTAGCGGGTACGACATTCCAAAGGATTTGCAAACTTATTCTTTGGCGATTCTATGCGGGAGCTGTATGATAAACAGGAAAGAAGTGCAGTCGAGGCTCAAATTGCTTGGGGAAAATAATGTGCCTGTAACCAACTACGGCGTGATTTTGGCATATTTCAGCGGAATATTGGATAGATGTGCGGAGATTTTTAGAGACGACTCAAAAAGGAGAAAATTATGAGCATTATACAAGAATTGCACCAAAATAGGGATTTACCAGACGATAGGCTAAGTCTGCTTATCGAGAGGGAAGAATACGGGCAGGAACTCTTCAAAAAAGCCGATGCGGTACGGCGAGAATACTACGGAACGGACGTTTATATTCGGGGCTTGATTGAGTTTACAAACTATTGCGGAAACAACTGCTACTATTGCGGCATACGCAGGGATAACAGCGGTGTGGAGCGTTATCGGCTCGCAAAAAACGAGATTTTAGACTGTTGCAAAGAGGGCTATAGGCTTGGCTTTAGGACATTTGTTTTGCAAGGAGGGGAGGACGGCAGTTTTACAGATGCTCATATCTGCGAAATTGTTTCAGAGATAAAGGCATTGTACCCAGATTGTGCCGTTACATTGTCTGTCGGAGAAAAACCTTTTGAAAGTTTGCAAGCGTATTTTAATGCGGGGGCAAACCGCTATTTGTTGCGTCATGAAACTGCTGACACGGCACATTATGGGCAATTACACCCAACTGGCATGGATCTTGACGAACGCAAAAAATGCTTGTTCGATATTAAAAAGATCGGCTACGAGGTGGGGACTGGGTTTATGGTGGGCTCTCCCCATCAGACCACAGAGCATTTAATCAAGGATTTGAGATTTTTGCAAGAATTAAGACCCGACATGATAGGCATCGGCCCCTTTCTATCACATCAAAGCACTCCTTTCCGAGATTTTGAAAACGGGAATTTGCAGCTATGTTTGAGACTTATCGCTATTTTACGCCTAATGTTTCCATATGCACTTATACCAGCGACTACCGCTCTAGGTACTTTGAGTCCTCTAGGGCGAGAATTAGGGCTTAAAGCGGGTGCTAACGTAGTAATGCCTAATCTATCGCCCGTCAGGGTAAGAAAGCACTATGAATTATACGATAACAAAATATGTACGGGCGATGAGGCTGCCGAATGTAGGGTTTGCTTAGAAAACAGGGTAAAAACTGCTGGATACAACATCATCGTTGACATTGGCAACGCAAAAACTGAAAAATTAACAACCAAAACGAGCGGGGCTGGGGCAGAGTTCTGCGGTTTTACAACAGAAGAGAGACTGGCGCGTTCGCTGACGGCTGAAACTACAGAATTAATACCCTTTTTGCCCTATCTGCTACAGGATTTTTGGGCATTGGGCAGCGAGCCTAGCATAATGGTTAGATTGCTGAAACAGCATACGAATCTGCCGAAAACAGCCCGTATTTTGGATTTAGGTTGCGGAAAAGGGGCAGTATCTGTGAAAATCGCCGAGCAGCTGCAGCTAAAGGTAACGGGTGTTGATATAATGCACGATTTCATAGAAATGGCCCGTCAAAAGGCGGAACAAGTCTCGAATCTATGTAGTTTCGAGGTGGGCGATATAAATTTGGCTGTTCTCGAAAAAACGGACTATGACTGTGTTATTTTAGGGGGGACAGGCTCGGTTTTCGGCGATTATGCCGAAACTCTGTGCAAACTAAAGCAGACGATAAAACCAGGCGGATACATTCTTATAGACGAGGCATATCTCCCAAACGAAAACGGGCAAAAGGTTAAATATCCCTCAGATGATTATCTGACCGAGCAAGAATGGTATAATCTATTCGACAAAGAGCAGCTAAAACTGATAGCCGCCGATTACGGAGAAGACTGCATTTCAGAGAATTTGGACAGCACAGCGGGAATGGCAGCCATAACCAACCGAGCCAAGCAATTAATCGAAAGGCATCCTGACAAGGCGGAAATCTTTGAAAATTACGTGAAAAGCCAGCAAAACGAATATGACGACATAGACAATACGCTTGTGGGTGTTACTTGGCTTTTGCAGAAAATCTAGGGTTACAAAATGGAAAAAGCGACACGATTCGGTGGCTAATGCCCGAGCCGTGTCGCTTTTTAATTGTATTAACGTGGGGGCGGATTTTAATACGGAAACATCAGCTTTAGGACAAAAACTACCGCCAACAAATACATAACCCACGAAACTTCCTTCGCCTTGCCCAAAAAGATTTTTAACAGCACATAGCTTAAAACGCCGAATATCATGCCATCGGAGACACTAAACGCAAGGGTCATAACGATTATTACCAAAAATGCTGGGAAAGCCTCGCTAAAATCCTCAAAATCGATTTTCGTTACCATGGAAGTCATGTAAAGCCCCACAATAACCAAAGCGGGAGCGGTTGCGAATGCTGGTATAACGGCAAATATCGGCCAAAAGAATATTGCTAGGATAAAAAACCCAGCGGTAAATAGAGAAGTAAGTCCTGTACGCCCTCCTGCTTGTATGCCTGTGGCACTCTCGATATAGGTTGTGCTGGTGGATGTACCAACCACTGCCCCCAATGCCGTTGTTGAGGCATCGGAAAACAGAGCTGCCCCAACTCTTGGCAGTTTGCCCTCTCTATCTAAAAACCCTGCCCTTTCCGAAACGCCTATTAAAGTGCCTACTGTGTCAATAGCTTCCACGAATAGCAACACCAAAATCAGCGAAACGACAGTAAAAACGCTAACTCCGATAAAATTTACCTCTTGCCAATTTGTTACCAAGCTGACAGAAGCTATTGACGGCGGTAACGAGACGACTCCCGAGGGGATTAGCGAATATCCATGCACTCCTGGAATATATAGCCCGATGAGCTGAGCCAGAAGCCCCAAAACATAGACTAATGCCATTCCGAGAAAAATACCGCTCTTAAACCCGAGTTTTAGCAGTATTACCATGGCGACACAGCCGATTAGGAATAGCAAAACCGTCAAGCTGTGCATATCGCCCAGACCCACGAGCGTACCAGGATTGCTCACGATAAAGCCCGCATTTTGGAATCCTATATGGGTTATAAATAACCCAACGCCGACACCGATAGATAGTTTCATATTGCGAGGTATCGCTTCAAAGATAGCCTCTCTAAACCTTGCAAGAGCCAGAATCATGAAGAGGATACCCTGAATAAGCAACAAAAACAATGCCGTCTGCCAACCAACTATATCCGCCACCACAAAGGCAAAAAATGCGTTCAAGCCCATTCCGGGAGCTATTGCATAGGGGTATTTTGCCAATAATGCCATCATGGCAGTCCCCACTATACATATAATTGCCGTTGCTGTAAAAAGCCCGCCTGGATCCATTCCAGCGGCACTCAAAATCTGTGGATTAACTGCCAAAATATACACCATGGTAAAAAACGTAGTCAATCCTGCCATTGCTTCCGTTGCAACGGTCGTCTTATTTTCCTTCAGTTTGAAAAAATTTTCTACTTTTAAACTCACAAGTTCCTCCTTACGTCTCTAAAACCGTGGGGCTCTCTGGTGCTGTTCGCAACGCCCAAATGGTGTCTACTGGACACCAAACACCCGCACGCCTTGCCTCGCTTATTTTATTTTTGTGTAGCCGTGTAATATAGAAGGCCGGCAATGGTTTTCATGTCGTTTATTTCGCCAGTTGTAATCATGCCCATGATGTCCGAGAGAGGGTAGAGAAAAGTCTCCACAAACTCATCAGAATCGGGGTTGGGCGAGCCAGGGGTCAAATCTTCGGCAAGAAAAACCGATATTTTTTCGGTGCAATAGGCGGCAACGGGGTAGGTCGTGAAAAGGAGACGGATTTTTGCCGCTTTGTAGCCCGTTTCCTCCTCAAGTTCACGTAATGCACAAAGCTGAGGATCTTCGCCCACATCTAGCTTTCCCGCAGGAAGCTCTAGCAGAACGGAATTTGAACCCTCCCTATATTGGCGTACCATCACGACCTTGTCATCAGCCGTTATCGGTATTATCACGGATGCTCCGTTGTGTTGCAAAACGTCCCTTACGGAGCGGCGACCGCCAGGCAGCTCGACTTCGTATTGGTTTAGGGCGAAAATCGGGCCTTTGTATAGCTCCTTTTCGCTTAAAATTTCATATGGTCTCACAAAATTCTCCTTAACTTAATTGTGTTATAAAACCGTGGGGCTCTGCCCCACACCCCGCCAGGGCGCGCCCTGGACTGCACATTTTTTGGATTTTTGTTGGGCTTAGTTTTAATATTTCAACTTTCTTATGACACTATCGACTCACAACTTTAGCTTGGCCCTTGCTTCTGTTAGTGCGGCAGTCTGTGTCTCGATTATAACATCGGTAAAATTTTCGAAATCTGGGTCGGGCTGCTGTAAAGACGGATTGTCCAGAAAACGCTTGATTGGAGCTTTTATTCCCTGTTCAAAACGTATTTTTGCTGTGAATGTTGGCACGAATTTCTTTATCTTGCTGTTGTCAAAAATGGCATTGTTAGCCTTATCGCCTAAAAGCGGCCCTTCGTGCTCGGGAGATAGGGAGATTATGAAGTCGGATGGGATGTAGTGGATTTTTGGCGTAACACCTAGTTCATGGGCGATTATGCTATAAATTCGGTTCCAAGTGAGCGCCTCGTCCGTTGTGATGTGGATAGCCTCGCCGATTGCGTGGGAATTGCCCATAATACCGACAAAAGCCCTTGCGAAATCTTCGCTATGGGTTAAAGTCCACAAAGTTGCACCATCGCCGCACATCAAAACGGGCTTGCCGTCGAGCATACGCTTTAGGGTAGACCACGAGCCTTTTTTGCCGTGTAAGTAGAGCGGCACGTTTGTATTATTGTATGTATGGCTCGGTCTGATTATCGTGATAGGCATGGCGTTTTTCCTGTATTCATCGATAAGGCGTTCCTCGCAAGCGATTTTATTGCGGGAATAATCCCAAAATTTATTGTAGAGCGGCGTGGATTCCGTAATAGGCAAGTTGTTTGGCGGCTTTTGATACGCCGATGCGGAGCTTATGAAGATATATTGGTCGGTTTTGCCAGCAAAGAGGCGTATATCTCGCTCGATTTGCGAGGGGACGAAATTTATGAAGTTGACGACCACGTCAAAATATTCGTCCGCCAAACGAGCTTTTACCGCCGCTTCGTCATTAATATCGTAAGTCCATTGCGATACGTTGGGGATTTGCGTATTCCCCCTATTAAGCACGGTCAAATCCCAACCTTGAGCGACACAAAGGTTGGTTATATCGGTGCTGATTGTTCCTGTTCCACCTATAAATAAGGCTTTCATGCTAAAGCCCCCCTTTTTTTCTTTTATTATAGCATATTTTTTTGGAAGGTGCAAAATATTTTTTGCAAGCCGCAAAAAACTTCAATTTTTGTGGCTAATCCGCCATTCGCTCTCGCAAAGTCTCAATTTCCTCCCGCACAAATTCAATAAATTCCCCATTTTCTGCCATTTCAAGTATCTCGTCTAGAGTCGCCGCCCGTGCCGCTATCGTCTCGCCCTCCTGCAAAACCACGTCCGCCAAATCAAATTCCTGAAAAAATACCCAATTATCGAAAATCGCCGACCTATTCCTATTTTCGCAAAAGACAAATCCGCTGTCGGTCGCAATTATCCCGCTCTCTTCTCGCAACTCCCGCACCGCCGCCGTTCGGCTGTCCTCGCCCGCAACCACGCTCCCGCTCGGCACTTCCCACATTCCAGGCCAACCGTATTTCTCAAACGAACGCTGCGTTATCAGGCACTCGCCACGGCTGTTCACGACCCACGAACGCACCACCAAATGGAACGCTCCCGCTGGTTTCGGGCTGCCTCGCCGCAACATCTTGCCGAGCGGCTGCCGATTCTCGTCCATCAAATCATAATATTCATCCGCCGTATTTTTAGCCAAAAATGCCTGCATTTCGGCGAAAAGTACGGGCAAAATCTGCGGATAGGTCATCTGCGGGGGCAAGCCGTCAAATGCCGCAACCTCGGCAATCTCGCTTTCTTCGGGAATCGCCCCACGTTCGTAAATTTCCGCCAAAAACACCTGCCCCGTCCCGTAAACCTTGCCCGTATGCGTTATGTACTCAAATGCGGGTGTTAGGAAAAATTCCGTTGCACCCGTCTCCTCGAAAAGCTCCCGTTTTGCAGCGATGGCGGGGCTTTCCCAGTCCTCGATATGCCCGCCTGGCATCTCGAAAGTCTGGCGGTCTCGGTGGCGGACGTACAGCCAGTCCGTCCTTTTGCCGTCCGCTTCATGGGCGAAAATGACGGAATATTCATGTTTGCCAAGATCGGAGAAACCGTTCAACGGGCGACATTCCGTTACCCATTCCGCCACGGCGAACAGGTCGATTTTTTCCCACGAAAGGAATTTTTCCCCGTCAAAGCACATTTTCACAGCCCAGGGCATGGTCATTTCCCGAAAATCCGCCAAGCCAAAAGCCTCATCATAGTGGTGGATAATGGTCGATAACGCCGTGCCGTGTGTGCCAACAACCCAGGTCTTGCCCTCGTATTTGCGTAACATCGCCCCAAGGGCAGCCAAGTTGCGGGCTTGCACCTCGGACAGGCACTCGCCGTCGGGCAGTTTGTAGGAAAAATCAGCCCATTGTCTGGCGGAAAAATCGTCAAAATCGGCAATCCAATGGTCAGTAATCGCTCGTTCCCGAAAATCCTCGACCAGTTCAATCGCAAGCCCCGCCCCGTCTGCGAAAGGCTTTATCGTGTCCACCGCCCGTTTGAATGGGCTAGATAGGGCAATTTCAATGCCTCGCCCCCGTAAAAAATGTGATACCAAAACGCAGTCCGCCAAGCCTTTTTCAGTCAGCGGGTAGGTCGCATCCACGCCGACTGTGCGGTTCGGCTCGGCATGGCGTATAAAATATATGGTTGTCATTCTTGCACCTCTCAAATATCCGTAAATTTTATATCATTCTACCACAATCCCTCAAAAATTTCAAAATTTATCTGACAATGTTGTCGATTTTGTGTTATACTATGTGTAGTTTAGAAAGTTGCGGGCGAGGCTGTCAAGAGTTTGTGCGGAGGTAAAGTCGTGATTTCGGTTGAAATTAAGAGCTATTTTGGTGATTTTTGGAAGGTTTTGTGCTTTTGGGGGTTTTGTTTTGTGCTTGGGGTGGTTTTTTATTTTTTGGCGGAAGTGATTGAGGAAAGAGGAGCGTTGTTTGAGCCTTTTACAGTGGGCGTGGTTGATAATGACGGGGCTGCGGAATTGATTTTTTTGTTCGATTTTTTTGATGAATATGTGATCGATTTGGAATTTTTGGAGAGCGAAGAGGCGTTAGAAGCCCTGTTTGCGGGCGATGTGGGAGCTTTTGTGGAATTGCCCGAAAATTTTACACAAAATATATTTATGGGCGTAAATAACCCGTTTACCCTGAATGTTGACGGGCGTTTCCCGTTACAGGGGAATTTGGCGGCGTTGCTGGCGAGCGGGAGCATTGCGTACCTATCCGCCTCACAAGCGGGCATTTATGCGGCTTTGGAATATGCTCAGGAACAGGGGATGAGTTGGGCTGAAGTTGTGGAGGGGCTGCTGATTCCTGTAAATTTAGCGTTTGCTGGGCAGCTTGCCGAACATGGTGCGTTGTTTACACGAGAAGTTGTGCCGTTGGTCGAGGGGAGCGTGGCGGAGTATTTTTTGGTACGTTTTGCTGTATTCTTAGCAATGTTGGCGTTGTTGCCGATATTGGACGGATTGTCCTGGTATTCTGCGGGGGCTTTGGCACGGTTTAAGGTGGCAAAAATGCCTATATACAAGGCTTGGGGAGCGAAATATACGGCGTTATTCGTAGTCTTATTGACAATTACGTTGCCGCTGCTGTTTATTGTCGGATTCCTTGGCTTCGTGGCGTTTGCGGCGTTTGCGGCAGTTTTTGGGCTTTTTTGCGGAAAAATCAAGGATTATAGCAGTCGTGCAATGTGCGTGTTTTTTACGGCTTTTGTTATGTATTTTGCCTCGGGCGGCATTGTTCCGTTTGCGTTTCTGCCCGAAAATGCGGCTGTTATGCGATTTTTCTCGATTAATCATTGGGTGGCGATATTATGATATTTTTTATTACACGATTGAAGATGGTGAGCCGTTTGAGCTTGTTGCTGATGGCGATTTTGCCCGTTATTATCCTGAATTTCGGGGCTTTTTTCACAAGTGCTACAATACGTATCGGCGTGTATAACAATTTTATGAACCTTTCGACGGCGGCGGAAGAATGGGAGATTGTGGAGTACGTGGACTTGCGGCAGATGCGGCAGGACGTGGCAAACAGGCGATTGGAGCTTGCTTACGCCTTTCATGCCGAGGGTATAACGGTCTACGTTTCGCCCATGACATTGAGCGAACGGGTAACGAATTTGGTCGTTGCCTCCGCATATTTGGAGCAGGTGGCTGGCGAGGTGGCTGCACGGGCTTTGGCATTGCATATGGATGCCGATGTGGCCGAGTTAAATCGCCGAGTGTCCGAGATTTTGGCGGACGGAGATTTGATGGAGCGTGTCGTAATTGTTCATAATGAGGCGGGGATCGAGCCGCCCATGCCGTTTCGGAGAATGTTCCATGGGCTTTTGGCTTTGTTTTTACAGTTGGTTGTGATGATTTTGGCTTTGGGAATTAGATCGGAAAAGGAAATTTTGGTCAAATTGGCTAATATAAGCCGAAAAAAATGGTTTTTGTATCATTTAAGCGGTGTTTTTGTGATTTTCTCGCTAACCACGATTTTTGCGACAATCTCGGTATTTTTAGCAACAATTTTATTCTCGGGCGTGTGGGTGCTGGCTGATTTGCTGCCTGGATTTATCTATGTTGTGATACTTTCAGCGACGGTTTATTTTATATCGCAAAATTTTCAGAAATTCTACCCTGCGTTAATAGTCGGATCGTTTATTTTTACAACGCTTATGGGCGGTGTGATTTTTGATTTGCGGGAGATTTTTTATGACGTGGGTTTTTTGAGATGGTTTTTTATAAGCACGTATTACATGGAAGCGATAGGGTTTTGACCCAGCCGTTTCAATCGGCAGACTTTTAGCTTGCCGCAAATCGATTGGCAAGTTTTTTCGCAATATCCTTATTTGCTCTACTAAACTGCTTGTCATACTACTTTCCCTTTCTTTTCTCAAATTCCGAGATAATGCCTTGCTTACCTTTCTCCGAGCAGTTGGACAGGTCAACATCATGCGGCCGCAACCCATTCCCCTCATACAAAATAAACGGATTCACCGCCAAAAACAACCCCAAAACCTCAGAAAACCTCTCATGTGTCGCATACTTCCCAACTCGAACCACTCCGTCCACCGTAAGCACGTCCGCCCCAA
>WRKH01000271.1 GCA_009778175.1 Turicibacter sp. | reverse complement strand
TGGCCCCAGCGGGGTGTGGGGCAGAGCCCCACGGTCTTAGGAGGTGTAAGGTTGCGAATTTTTAGTTCGTTTTATATAAAAATGATTGCCGTGATTACTATGCTAGTTGACCATGGTGCACATATATTTTTGTTTGGAGTGGTTTCTTTTGATGAATACCTGTTGCTTAGGGGAATTGGCAGAATAGCGTTTCCTCTCTTTGTCTATCTTATTGCACAGGGCTGTAAATATAGCAAGAAAATGGAATTGTATGTCTTTAGGCTGGGTCTGTTCGCTCTAATATCGGAAATACCGTTTGATTTGGCGTTTCGGGGCGGAAATATCAATTTTATCGATTTTCTAAATGACACCAATATCTTTTATACACTGTTTTTGGGCGTTCTAGCGGTTTATATATTCCAAAAAATGATGTTTGTGCAGTATGAAGACGAGCGAGTTTGGCGATTCAAAGGACTCGGAACTAGCGTTACTAAAGAAAATCTGCTTGGCTACGCTATGCTTCCGCTGTTCTTAGTGCCGCTTTTCGGTATCATGGCTTTGGCAGACTGGCTGGGAACAGATTACGGCGGGCTTGGCGTTCTGTTTATCGTTGGAATGGGCATTGTGGTGGAATTCAAACATTACTTTTTTGCACAACTGCTGATTATAATTGTGGTTATGACGGCTTTGTACGGTCTCCTGTCAGATTTTTGGCTATTTTCATTGATTTCGATAGTCGTCATCGTACTGGGCAATGGTAAGTTGGGCCCGAAAGCAAAATGGTTTTTCTATATAACATACCCCGCACATCTATTGCTGTTCTTTGCACTCGATTATACGGGCATTGTTTCATTTTAGAGATGGGGCATTATTTTTCAAAGGAAGAGCCGCTTGAATCCAACCCGCAAACATTTGAATACGATTTTTCGGGCAATCGATATATTTTTACCACCGATATTGGCGTTTTCTCAAGAGGTAAAATGGACGGAGCAACGGAAATTTTGCTTGAAAATTTGCCGCCATTGCAGGGCAGTTTGCTGGATTTGGGTTGCGGATATGGTGCGATAGGCATTATTTTGGCTAAACAGCACAATATTACAGTAACACAATCGGACATAAACCCCCGTGCCGTCTCTCTAGCTCGCCTAAATGCGGAGCAAAACGGCGTGGTTTGTGATACAATATTGTCCGACGGGTTTGAAAAAATAGCCGAAAAATTTGATAATATTATCATCAACCCGCCAATCCATGCGGGAAAAGAGATAATTTTCGCCCTGTACAAAGATTCACATTCGCATTTGAAAGCCATGGGAAAATTATTTGTAGTAATACAGAAAAAACACGGAGCCAACAGCAACATAGCCTTTTTGTCTAAACTCTTCGGCAACTGTAAAACCCTCCACAAACGAAAAGGCCTGTTCGTCCTAAAATGCCTAAACACCCACCCAACAATGTAAAAATAACAAAACGAGCGGGTCTGGGGGCGCGCCCCCAGCGGGGTCTGGGGCTTGGCCCCAGTGGGGTGTGGGGCAAAGCCCCACGGTTTTACAAACGGATAGTTTTGTGTTAGAATGAAATGGTGTTTTTGTTTGTGTGGTTTTTTTGAAGGGAGCTTTTATGAGCTATAGGGAAAGCAATATATTTGCACTGACAGATTATTTTGCATCGGGTTGCAAAAGAGAGCAATTTTTTGGTCTGGAACTCGAGCATTTTGTGATAAGTAAAACTACAGGTGTCTCCTGTGGTTATGCGGGGAAAACCCCGTCAGAGCCAGGAGTGGCTGCCGTCCTTAAAAAATTGGCAAAATTCTACGGTAATTCGGTCTTTTTGGGCGAAAATATAATAAGCGTGAGCGGGAAAAATATAGCAATAACCATAGAACCCGCCGCACAACTAGAGGTAAGCATAGGCCCGTTTGCAGAAATAGAGCAAATTTTACAGGTCTACAATGAATTTATTGCCGCAATAACACCTATTTTAGATGAAATGAACTGCAAACTCGTGTGCATGGGCTATCACCCAACGAGCAAAATAGACGAACTCGACATTATACCAAAATCACGCTATGAACTCATGTACAAATATTTTGAAACCGTAGGTAATTGCGGAAAATACATGATGAAAGGCACAGCGGCGGCACAGATAACCATAGACTATAGCAGCGAGGAGGATTTCAAAAAAAAATTCCGAGTGGCTAATGCTATAGGCCCGATATTGGCGATAATGTACCATAATACCCCGATTTTTGAGGGCAATCCCGCAAAAACCAAGATGCTTAGAACTGAAATTTGGAACGACGTAGATCCCGCCCGCTCGATGGTCGTTAAAGATGCCTTGGATATTGATTTTGGTTTTAGAGAATATGCAGAATATATCTACAGTACCCCGCCGATTTTTATAATGCAAGACGGAAAAGAGGTGGTTACTGCCCAAAAAACCGTGGCTGAACTCTTTGACGATAAACCCCTTACCCATGCGGAAATACTGCATATTACCTCTATAGTGTTCCCAGATGTACGCCTAAAAACGGATATTGAGATACGTATGGTTGACAGTATTCCCATAAAGGAAGCGGCAGCCTACATGAATTTGGTAAAAAATATTTTCTATAATCAGGCGAAACTAGATGAAATCTACAACAAAACCTTGAGCATAACCAACGCCGATGTTCAGCTTGCAAAAGAAAATCTGATAAAAGACGGCGAAAACGCTATTGTGTACGGCAAACCCGTTCAAAAATGGATAGAAAAGCTAGGTGATTATTATGGAAATTAGCAGCAGATATTTGCAGATTGTAAGGGACAATTATGAGTCGAATGTCGAAAGCGGCAATGCGGCGGTGCAATATATGCACAATTCCACCGCTATCTATAAGGGGTTGCCTGTGGATTGCCTTTATATGCCCAAGCTATTTTCCAAAGATGTGTGGGATTATCTTTGCGGAGCGGCGGACACCATTTGTAAAATACTGGACAAGGTAATCGAACGCTACTTAGATGATGCGGAATATCGCAAATTGTTCCCCTTTTCCGCCGAATTAGAGGAACTTATATTGACAGAGGCGGGCTACCCGAGGCTACTCCCCATTGCAAGGCTGGACATATTTTTCAACGAAGAGGATTTTTCGTTCAAATTTTGCGAATTTAATGCAGATGGAGCGAGTGCAATGAACGAAGACAGGGAGCTTAACATCGCCATCAGCAATAGCCACGCTATGCAGAGCATAAAGAACGAATACAGGATAACCTCTTTTGAATTTTTCGACTCGTGGGTGCGTGAATTTGCTGATATTTACGGCAAATATGATAATGCAGTATCGAATCCGCAGATAGTGATAGCGGATTTTATCGACAGCACCGTGCCGAATGAATTTATAGAGTTCAAAAAAGCCTTCGAAAAGGCGGGATTTAGGGCAGATATATGCGAAATACGACAGCTAACCTACAAAGGCGGTATTCTGCAAACCCCCGAGGGCAAGAAAATAGACGTTATCTACAGACGAGCTGTAACTCGGGATATAATGGAGAAACGGGACGAAGTGCAGGCGATAATAGCCGCCGCAAAGGATAATGCCGTATGTTTTATAGGACATTTTAGAACGCAGATAATACACCACAAAATGATTTTCCAAATACTTAGGCAGCACGAAACATTGTCGTTTTTAGACGAAAAAGAGAGAGAATACATATGGCGGCATATCCCCGCAACCATGCCGCTCTCCGAAGGTTTTTTTGATATGGATGCGGTAATTGAACGCAGAGAGGGCTGGATAATCAAGCCCTATGATTATTATGGGTCTAAAGGGGTCTATGCAGGGGCGGATTTCTCCGCCGAGGAGTGGAAACAGAGGATAGTAGACTGCATGGGCAAATCTTATTTGCTGCAGGAATACCATAAACCGTTCCAAAGTTTGAATTTGGATTTTAACAGCTCAAAACGCCCCAATTTTAAGCTCTACAACAATATAACGGGAATGTTTGTATACAATGGCAAATTGCAGGGCTTATACTCTCGGGCTGGCTTGCAACCCATAATATCGGGGCTTACGGGCGGCTTGACCTGTGCCTCGTTGCTAGCCACCCAGCTTGAAGAGTGAGTCGAATTTAGTAAGCAGAACAAAATTGCCCCGCACCTTAAGTCCGCCTATCATAAAGGCTTTTTGTGCTGTGTTTGTACCTTTTAGCACTTCTCGCCAGGTGGATGCATCGGATATTATCGTTATTTCTGGATTTTCTGCGAAACCGTCCCTATATTCACATTCGTTGCTTATAATGCTCAAATAGCCGTCAAAGCCCTCATCGCCAGTAATGGAAATTTGTATGACAGCGTTTAGTCCTGCCGATATTTGCGGTTGATAGTAGTGTGGTAGGTTCTGTGTTAGCTGCTTTATCGTTTTGAATTTCGGCTCGGGTGCGGGCAGTATGGCTTTTGGCTGTGTATACTGCGGTGCTTGATAGGGGGCTTGATTCGTTGGATATTGCGGCATTTGGTAGTTTGTCGGTGCATTTTTTTGCGAAAATAGGGCAGTGAGCTCTTGTATATCTTTCTCCTGCTGTTCGGTAAAGGATTCCAAATTCAGCTTGCTTGTTGGATTCGTGGGTTGGCTAGGAGCAGGGGATGGTTGGCTGTAAGCGGGTGTGCTGGCTGGTTGGTTAGGTTTTTGTGTCGGTTGACTGGGCTGTATAGGTTGTACATAGACAGGGCTTTGCATCGGCTGAACGAGTTGGTTGGGCTGGGCATAGACGGGATTCTGTGCTGGCTGGTTAGGTTGATTATAGACGGGCAAGTTTGGTTGCTCGTAGTAAGCAGGTTGTGCTGGCGGCATCGGGTTGTAGATTGCCACATTCTCCTGAACAGGGGCGGATATATCGGTTGGGACGATATAACGCCTGTTTTGCCTTACTGCACGATAAAAATCTTCTGCCGTCTTTTCAATAATATCTGTGATACTACCCGTTTCTGCGTTTTCCTGCATGGTTCTAATGCTGTTTTCCGTAAGCCCCAAACGCCCGCTTTCGAAGCCGCCATAATTAGCAATCACTCGGGAAAGACATTCTAATGCACTGCGTTCGCCGCCGTTTTGTGATGCGGCGACTAGCAGACAGTGTTTTTCATATAGCAACTTCTTATAGTCGTTACATTCAAAAAATTCCAAAAAAATTTGCATAATGGCAGAAGGGGAAAAAAGCTGGGTTGTGGTTGCGAACATGATGCCATTCGCCCTATTTATGCGATTCGCTATATCGTCCATTACTTTGGTGCGCATCCCGTCAAAATACGGTAATTGTGCAAAACCAAGGTTTATCTCTTCTAAACCAACCTCAAGCTCAGCAAGAGTGGCTGCGAGGGTGGAAATTATCTTACTTAGCCCATAATCAAAATGGGGTAAACTAGCGTTAATTATCAGTATATTCATAAAATCACCATGTAAAAGATTCAAGTCTGGGAAATCGTTCTACTTTTGCAAAGCAGATGTTGATTTGCCCTTTACTCTAGGATACACCATATTTTGACGATTGGCAAGAATTTTTGTGATTTGTCAAAATTGGATTGTCAAAAATTGCAGACCCGAATTTCAAGGTATAAATCGCAAACACCACATTAACAAACGAAACTAGTGCCATAAACCCATTAACAGGGCGAAAAACCGTACTCTCGGGCGTGGGGAACATGAAAATCCCATTATTCCCTAGCAAAATATCCAAACAGTTCAAGAATAGCGTAATTGAAAACACCGTGTACAGAACCGACATCACTTTCAGATGCCGCTCCTCTGCAAAAATCGCCGCCACTAGCAAAAATATCAACGCTGGGAACAAATACCTCTCATTCATTCGCACGGAGAAGACGAAAGTGATTATATACAACAATGCCGCTGAGAAAAACGCCGTAAACAACGTAAACCTACGGTGCAGAAACCAAAATACAAAAAATGTTATCCCTATAATCGCTGCCCAGCCGACCAGACCATAAAACGGCGTAATGGCGTGCCAATTTCCGCCCGTCAGGGCGTAGAAATTATACGCATTTATCGAGGCGAACGGTCTTGAACCTAGTGTCGTCAAATACTGCTCAAACACCATGTCAACCCCAAACGGCAACGACAGCAACACCAAAAACAGCATTGTCGCACAGAAATTCCCGAACATTGTCAAGATGGACTCTCTAGAAAATCCCCGTTCCTTGCAATAATAAAACGCCGAATACAGGAAAATCGGGGCGGCTATCAACGATTGCGGCTTAGTCAGCACCGCCACCGCATAGACCAAATAGGCGGGCAGGGTCTGATTTTTACACACCATATAAATCGCAATCACTAAAATCAAGGAATGTATCGCATCCACCTGACCCCAAACAGCCGAATTTATCAGCACTGCTGGATTTAACGAGTACATCAGTGCCGTCAAGAAAGCAAAACTTTCCCGAATATCAAGCTGCCGACAAAGCACATAAACAAGTCCTACCGTTACCGTATCTGCTATGACTGCTGGGAGAAACACCAAAAAGTTAAACGCAGGACTCAAAACGGTCAACCCTGCCGTGCTGGCAATCGCACCAATAATCCACAAAACATAGATATACATGGGCGGATAGTCTGCAAAGAAGTCTGCTCGATAAAAATTATAAAATCCGCCCTCAAAAACATTAATCGCCCAAAACTGAAACAGGTGCACATCCGAGGAAAACGGCATTTCCACAAACAACATCAACAAAACTCGAACCAACAAAGCAATCCCCGTCAAAACAACAACATTTCTCATACTCTTCCCCCCAAAAGATTAAAACCGTGGGGCTCTGCCCCACACCCCGCAAGGGAGCGCGCCCCCTTGACCCCGCTCATTTTTTATTGGTATTCCGTAGTTTGAAGACAGATTTTTTGCGTTGGTTTTACTGTAGCAGTTTTTTGCAGGTGTGTCAACTGTTTGTGGGTGTCTGTTGTAGGGGCGGATAGAATCCGCCCGAAATCGCTCTTTAGTGTTCTCTAGTGTCAAACGGCTAATTTCTCAACTCCAACCCGCAACCTACGCAAACTCTCGTCCCGTCCGAACAGTTCGCACAGCTCCGACGCACCGCAAAACGAGGTCGCCCGCCCTGACAAAGCCGTCCGAATCGGCCACAGCACCTGCGAATTTTTCAGCCCGTTCGCCTGTGCACACTCCACGGCGGCGGCGTACAAGGTCGCATTATCCCAATTTTCCGCCGTCAATCCCTCCAAAATGGGCAGAATCAACTCTAAACCCGTTTTCGCAATCGCCGCATCCGTCTTCATTTTTTTGTGCGTGAAGAGGGCGATGTCGTAGTCGGGCAAATTATCGACAAAATCCACCAATCCCGCAATGTCCGCCACGACATGAATCCTCGTCTGCACCATCTGCGAAATTTTCGACAAATCCACGTCCGATTTTATATTCTCACGCAAAATCGGCTCTGCCATTGGGAAAAATTCCTCGGGCGGCAGCTGTTTGATATGCTCGCCGTTCATCCACAGCAATTTTTCTCTGTCGAATTTTGACGGAGCTTTGCTAATATTGTCGATTGTGAACGCCTCCGTTAAATCTTGCAAATTAAAAAATTCTCGATTATCGGGCGAACTCCAACCCAAAAACGCAATATAATTGATAATCGCCGCTGGCAAAAATCCCTCCGCCAGCAAATCCTGGAAAGATGCCGAACCGTGGCGTTTTGATAACTTTTCGCCCGCCTCGTTCAGCATTAGCGGCAGATGTACGTAAGTCGGAATCTCCCAACCGAACGCCTTGTAAAGCAGGTTGTACTTCGGCGTGGACGTGAGATATTCGCTGCCGCGCACCACGT
Source organism: Turicibacter sp. (assembly GCA_009778175.1). GTDB lineage: Bacteria > Bacillota > Clostridia > Lachnospirales > WQUN01 > WRKH01. The sequence continues at coordinate 5,484 of WRKH01000271.1, read as the reverse complement.
GGGTTATCTGCATTGCGTGGTCGTCCACGACATTGGCGAAATTATAAGTGGGCATTCCGTCCGATTTTATCAGAATTTGGTCTTCGATTTCGTCATGGCTGACGGTAATTTCGCCGAAAACCTTGTCGAAAAATGTCGTTTTCCCCTCGGGAATGAGCTGACGAATGACAAAGGGCTCGCCAGCCGCCAATTTAGCCGCCACATCCGCCGCCGCCAGCCCCGCACAACAGCGTTCCCGTTTCGCGAATTCCTCGTCTTTATCGGATTTGTCGTCCTTTTGGCAAAAGCAATAATATGCCTTGTTTTTTTCGACAAGTTCTTCGGCAAAAGTTAAATATTCTCGTTCGCTTTGGACATATGGGCCGAAATCGCCGCCCACGCCAGGGCCCTCGTCGAAGTGCAAGCCCGTCATTTTCAGCGTGTCGAAAATAACGTCCATCGAGCCTTCGACAAAGCGGTTTTGGTCGGTGTCCTCGATACGCAGGACGAACGTGCCGCCCGCATTTTTCGCTATTAAGTATTCGTACAGCGCCGTCCGCAGGTTGCCGATGTGCATATAGCCTGTCGGGCTGGGCGCGAATCTTGTTCTTATTTTGATGTCCTCTTCCAAATCCGCAAGTTGCTCTAAATATTCCGCCGACCTTTTGGGCGGGATTGTTCCGCCGCATTTGGTTGAAAATGGCTGTTCTACTGCATTTTCCTTGTTAAATTCTTCCATAACTACCCCTCCTGTGATTTATATGTTGATTCAAATTTGAAACCCAAATCTTTTTGTAATTTGAGGTCAATTAAAATTTTTTGTGTGTCTTTGACGTACATTTTTGCGGTTTCCAACTCCACAAATGCGTTTTTTTCTTTTGTACTCAGCGATTCATATTTAGCCAGTGTCATGTTCGGCACTTTGCCATTTTTTACGTTTTTCATTAAAACTGTATCGTAACCTAAGTTCATATATTTATCGTTTATCGGCTTAATTTTGTCGGCTAGGATTTTGGCGTTTTCAAAGCTAAAATCTTGGCTATATGTAATTTTATCAATTTGTCCATTTTTACTGACTATTTCGCCACTTTTCGCCCCCAAAAAACCGTCCGAACCAATATCCTCTGGCGTGAATACGGTCGGCAACATGGTAGGGTGGTTATGCAAAGTCGCTTTGTTCGTCGCTTTTTGCATAAATTCGGGCGTAATTTTAACGCTGTATTTGCCGCCGTCCACTCTCATTATTTCTGTGCCGTCATCGTCCAATAGCAATACGCTCTCGAAATCTTGGCTTGCTATGCTACATTGTGCGGTTGTTAGATGTTGCAAATTTTCGCTATTTATGACGTTTCCTCCGTCTTTTTAAATTTACTTCCCAAACAAATACGAAATATCGATTTCCAAGCCCGTGCAAGTCCGCAGTGGGCTGTCCAAAGCCGCATCGGGCAGCCGCTCCGTGCCGCACCATTTTTCGACAACTAAGCTGTCTTGCGCGATATACCAATGCTCCGTGTCGGCGGCGGACGAATATAGATTTTGCTTGAAAATCCGTTCTTCCGTGCTGTTCGACTCCGACCAAATTTCGACAACCAAGGTCGGAAAACCCGCAATTTTCGAGCCGTTTATGTTCGTTATGTATGTCGTGTTGTCGAATAATAATAAATCGGGTTCGACAGAATGGAGTTCGGGCAGAATTTCCGCCGAAAAGCGGGAAAAATCGGCAATCTCCGCAATATTCACGAGCCGTGCCTGTTCGCTCCATCTCGCACCGTAATGCACAAGTCGAGTAGTCCCCGCCGAGAAAAAGCCCAAATCTTGCGTTAGTAAATTTTTCAGGCGGTTGACGATTTCTGTTGTCAGATGGATTCCTAGTTTCGTATGTTGCTTGGAAGTCCATGACATTTTTAGTGTGTCTAGCATGGTTTACTGTTATCCTTTCTAGTGAATAAGTCCATTACAACAAATCACTATGAGTGCCGGTACGTATCAAATACAGGATTTTTTCTTCTTCTGCCACTCTGTAAATCAAGAGCCAGTCGGGTTCAACATGACATTCCCGATAGCCTTTATAATTGCCAATTAGGGCGTGGTCTGCAAATTTTCTAGGCAATTTTTGCCCCTTGATAAGTTGATTCACAACGTAACCTAGCAATTTAAGGTTTTTGCTGCGCCTTTTAATGAGTTTTAAATCTTTGTTGAATTTGGCAGTTTTCCTTATTCCGTACACTAGTCATCGTCCTCTTCCAATATTTCCCGAAACATCTCGTCAACGTCCGTGTAGGTCTTGTAGAGAGAAGGATTTTTCATCATAAACTCGCATTCTTCCATAGCCGCTAACGTCTCGGCGTTCGGCTTGGTGTACATCGAATAGGCATCGTGCGGCAATTCATCCCGACTCGCCGCCGATTTCGCAATGGCGTTGAACACGGAAACTATGCTCAATCCCGCATTCGTGCAGAGCCTTTCAAAATTTATTTTCAAATCCTCGTCCATTGGTATGTTTACTGTTACTTGTCCCATTTTTTCCTCCAATTCTCGAGCAGATAATATCCGCCCCTACAAAATCTCCGCAATCTGCACCGCATTCAGCGCCGCACCTTTCCGCAAATTATCCGCCACAACCCACATATGCAGGGCTGCCTCATCAGTAAGATCCCGCCGCAACCGCCCGATGTATACTTCGTCAGTCCCAACCACCTCTAACGGCGTAATATAGCGGCCGTCCCTACTGTCAAGCACGACAATCCCTTTTGCCCAACTAAGCACTCGGTGCAAATCATACCACCGAAAATTCCGAAGCAATGTAACATTTATCGCTATGCTGTGGCCTGTGATTACTGGCACTCGGACGGCGGTCGCTGTGATTTGCAGGTTCGGATTCCCGAAAATCTTGCGGGTCTCTCGTATCATTTTCGTCTCCTCAACCGTGTACGCAATGTCCTCAAATTCGCCGATATGCGGAATACAGTTTCCCGCTATTGTACGGGGAAAATGGGCGGCTGGCTCGCCCCGTGCCGTCCGTTCCAGATCGTCTATCCCAGCCCTGCCCGCCCCCGAAACCGCCTGAAAAGACGTGTAATTTGCCCGCACAATGCCATATTCCTTGTATATCGGCAAAAGTGCCACCACCGCCTGGATTGTCGTGCAGTTTGGATTGGCGATAATGCCGTCTCTCATGCCTTTCACCGTGTCGGGGTTGACCTCGGGGACACAGAGCGGCACGTTCCGATACATCCGCCAAGCGGAGCTGTTATCGATAACTACGGCATTTTCGGCGAAAATGGGTGCAAATTCATACGAAATCTCGCTACCTGCCGAAAATAGGGCAATATCCACGTCCGCCGCTTGTGCATTTTCGGCGGTCAATTCCTCGACTACGTACTCTTTTCCCTTGAAAGTCATGGTTGTCCCAGCCGATTTTGCGGAGGAAAACAGCCGCAAATCCGCCACGGGGAACTCCCGTTCAGCCAAAATGTCAAGCATTGTCCGCCCGACCATGCCCGTTGCACCGATTATCGCTACTTTTTTATCACTTTTCATGTTTTTCATGTACTTTTCCTTTCATATCACAAAATGCAAAACCGTGGGGCTCTGCCCCACACCCCGCCAGGGCGCGCCCTGGACTGCACATTTTTTGGATTTTATTGGGTTTTAATTTTTCAACTCCTCGCTTATGACACAGTCCAAAATGCTAGAAATATCCCGTTTGTGCGGGCCGTGTACAAAGAAACGGGTCGCCATATCCCGAAAAACTGCCAATTTATCGTCCGCAAGCGTGGAAATATCGAAGTTGGTTACGTCCAAGTAAATCTTGTTCAAGGGCTGCGAATCGTAGAATTTCGCCAGCATATAGCGGTATTCTAGCGGGGTGCAGTCCTGCGGAATCGCCTCCAACTCGTAAAATAATTTGCCCATTTGCCGCTCTCCCTACTTAAAAGCCAAATCCCTAATATCCACCCGCAGCCCCGTTTGTGTCTCTAAAATTTCGCTAATATCCAGGTCGGTTAATTGGTTTTTCCCAAGCCAACGCTCGATTTTATTATCGTTTTGCGATAAATACCAATGCTCGGTTGTGGGCGAAGAGGCGTACAAATTGCGTTTGAAAGCCCGTTCGTCCTGCGAATTCGAGGTTGACCATATTTCGACAACCAACGAGGGCAATCCCGCTATTAAATTTCCCGATTTATTCAACAGGAAATTGGGACGCTCGAACAGTAGCAAATCGGGTTCAACCGAGTGAAATTCATGGATTGTCGTCTGCGTAAATTCCTCCACATCTTCCACCGATGAAACATCTATCAAGCTGCATAGGCTGGAAAATTTTTCGCCATAATGCACCAGTCGAGTAGTGCCTTGCGACAAAAAACTGTGCTTAGATACGATTTTATCTCGTATATGCCGCAAAAATTCGCCCGACAAAAAAGTGTTCAAATTTGTGTGCCGTTCGGAAGTCCACGACATCGTTAAAATGTTCATAAAATCCTCCTAGTCTGCTATTGCCCCATATTCCCGCAACAACGCTGTGTAGCAGTCCAGCCCAGGAAATTCCCGCAGAAAATCGGCGGCGGTCGCTATTTTATAATGGCTGAAAATATCCCGCAAATCCTGCAAATCCTGGATTCTCGGGTTGCTCGCCGCCGTGTAGCCGCGCGCCGCTTGCTTTTCGAGGGCGTACAATTTGAGGGCGACAATGCTCTCGATTTTGGCGATAAACAGCTCGATTCGGCGGAATTTCAGCCGTGCAGGCACGAAAACAACTCGCTCCAAAATGCGGGCGGGCAAAGCCTGTTTTACGCTGTACGCATCGTCATTTAGCCAGTTGGAATCCTCGATTTGTTGTGCAAAATAGTACAATTTTGCGGACATTTCGTCAAAAAGGTCGATGTCGTTACTGGTAGGGCTGGTTACTCGCAAATCGTAGTACAACAGCGAAAACCCGCCGATAACCCGCAGTTGCACGACATAATCCCATTTTTCCGCAACCAACAAATCGTCCAATTTGTGCAGCAAAGCCGCCAACTCATCATAGGTTTTTAACATTTATAAATCAGTCCTCGTCAAACGCCACCACCAACAGCATTTTAAACCGCTCCACCGCAAAAACGGCGTGCGGAATGGCTTTCGGCATGATAATCGTCTCGCCCACGTTCAGCTGGCTTTCCACGCCGTCTATCGTGATTTTGCCCACGCCGTCCAGTGCGTACACCATCGCATCGCCTTTTGATTCGTGCGAACTTATTTCCTCGCCCTTGTCGAACGCAAACAGCGTAAGGCTTAGCAATTTGTTCTGTGCAAGGGTTTTGCTGACGATTTGTCCGTCTTGGTAGACGACTTCGTCCACCAACGGCAAAACCGTGCTGTGTTCGATGTTTTTAATTAGTTTCATATTATCCTCCATTTTTCTGGGACGGGCGGATATTATCCGCCCCTACAACCCAATCGCCAAATATCGCAAATCCAACTCCAAGCCGCCAGCCGTTATCAGCGGCTCGGCAAGGCTTAAAT
>WRKH01000270.1 GCA_009778175.1 Turicibacter sp. | reverse complement strand
AGTAACTGTTCGTCCTGTAACCGATTCGACTGGCGAAATTGGCGTTTTTGTTAGAGATTCCATTAGGATGAGACCTGATTTTGACTTAGAAACCTTTATGTCTACTCCTAATTTCCCATACGAAACCCATGACCATGTTGAGATTCGTGATGGAATAGGAACAATAATTCTGCACATAGACGCCACGACAGATTCGGCAATTTCAGGAAGCGGTTTAGTTACTTTCTTTATAGAAGAGGGCATCGATAATGAGTGGTCAACGTATTCTGGCTATTTTGACAATGAAGGATATTTCTTTGGAGAAATAGTGAATGCAAGTGCTTGGATTCCTATATTTATCCTGCCTTAATGTTGCCCGTAAAACTTACAGCACTTCAAGCCCCGCTTTGGCGGGGCTTGGGGTTGCAAAAGACAGGCTTTTATTATATTTCCCCTTATATTTAAGAAATGGAGATGGTTTATAATGAATAGATTTGAAAAATGGATAGTTGATAAAATTACCTTTGGAAGAGCTTACGCATCTGGCAATAAGACTTCTTTTTGTTGCATAATTTTTACATCCATTATATCTTTTGTGGTAGGTTTATTATTCCTTTACATTGCTAAATGTGTAGAAATATAGCTATTCCGTTTTAAAATAGGCTGATACAGCCTCGTCAATACCGACATACTTTTTAGCATTGAGCCGTAGCCAATTCTTTAAGTTAGCCCAAGATTTTTCGATTTTGTTCTTGTCGGGGCTGTATGGGGGCAGAAAAATTGCACGACAGCCATAACACTTATTTCCGCAGAACTAACACCGATTTTCGGAATAATTTTCATTTATTTATCTAGTATACTCATATTTTTTAGTCCATTTTTGGTGTGCCTATACTGGTACTGCAAACCAACCAACAACAATGAAAAATTAAAGACGATAAAGATAATATCAGTATTTATAACAGGGGGTTTATTTCAGGTAGTTATACTACCACATACAATAGCGGGTAAAATTTTCACAAAATATGCAAGAAGATTAAGCATTCAAGAATTATTTGAAAATCCAACTCCCATTGTAATTGCCTTAACAGGTTGGATAATATTGGTAGCGTTTTCGTTAGTCATATTTTTATATTTGGGAATATGGGTAACATATTTTTTCAATATTGACAAAACATTTACATTTGAAAGCATTTTGCATTATAGCCTATTTATTAGCATATTTCTAACAAATAAGATAATAAAATGCCTTTATTTCTGTGCCGTTAAAATTTCTGATAAAACGAAAAAAGAAAGAATTACAAATCAAATAAGTTTATCATGGAACTACGTGTTTTTTCTTGTTAGCTTAGTTTTATATCCGCTACATTTTGATGATGAAAGCACAAAAGAATTAGCTAACGCTATACTTTACGCAACCGCAATTACTTCCCTTATGGCAGAAATAAAAAAACCAAAAGAAGAATAATATTTTCCAAGGCAATCAACAATTTATACAAAAAATTTGATAAAACTTTCCCCACATGATATAATATAATTACAATAAAAAATCCGCCAAAAACTAAAAATTGACCAAAAATTCAAAAATTGGCGAAATCGGAGGTATAGCTATTCCGTTTTATAACCAGACTGTGATATAATATAAAAATGGCATATTCAGAAGATGCGCGAGAAATGGTATTTGCCTATCTCGCAAAAGGACACACATACGAAGAATCAAGGGAAAAACTTGGTGTAGGAGTCAGCACAATTAAAGAATGGAAGAGGCTAAAAAACGAAACAGGAAGCCTTGAACCACGAAGCAAAATAAGGAGTGCTTCTAAATTTAAATGTGATGAACTAAAAGCTTATATAAACGGACACCCTGATGCAACTTTGGAAGAGATAGCAACACATTTTGGCGGTTCTAAATCGGTTGTACACAATGTTTAGCCTGAGCAGGGATTAGCTTTAAAAAAGATACCTTTTACATTGAACGCAATGAGCAAAAACGACAGGCTTTCGACGAGAAGATAGCGGCGTTGTCAACTAATACTGATATATTATATATAGACGAATGCGGTGTTACTCAGAGAATACGGGCGTTTTCCAATAGGCGAGAGTGTTTTCCCGCCTAAAAAGGGTCGCAGAGCCAAGAAATTGAATATCTGTGCAGGACTTTAAAAGGCAAGTTGCTCTGCCCTACAATATATGATTGGAGTACTAATTCCAAATGATTCTTGGAATGGCTTGAATGGTGGTTATTCACGCTTTTAGCAGTTGGCAGAGTAATTATTTTAGACAATTGCCAGTTTTCATAAAAAAGCTGAAATTTACCGTATTGCAGCTTCCTATGGCTGTCGTGTAGTTTTTCTACCTCCATACAGCCCCGACAAGAACAAAATCGAAAAATCTTGGGCTAACTCGAAGAATTGGTTGCGGTTAAATGTTAAAACATATGACGGCATTGACGAGACTGTATCAGTCTATTTTAAAATGGAATAGCTATAACAGGAAACTCGAAATTAGATAGCAAGTAACAAATTTAATTGGAACGCCGTGTGCCGTGAAAGTGGCTTGCACGGTGTGGACGGGGAGAGAAGGTGGTGATTACCTCAAAGCCTCACCTATCAGTATAGCAACAGAACATAAACTCTATTAAGCGATGACGGCGAACTGATGATGGGCATCCTTGCATCGTTCGCACAAGAGAAAATCCGCTCACTCAGCGAAAATGTGAAACGGGAAACCCGTAAGCGGTTCGCCAAAGGCATCCCAAACGGCAACTTCAGAATTCTCGAATACGGATTGGAAGACAACAAACTTGTGGTCGTACCCAAATAAGCGGCTATCATCAGAAGGATTTACGACAACTTCCTTGTGAGCAAAGTCGAGACTGGAAACCAAGCGAGAACTTGAAGCGGAGGGCATCCGCACCAAATTGGGATACCGCTTCTGCGACTCGAACCTTAAAGTAATCCTGACGAACATCACTTGCACGGGAAATATGCTGTTTCAGAAGGAGTTTATCGAAGACCCGCTCACCCAAAAGCGGAAAAAGAACCGTGGAGAATTACAACAGTATTTTATTGAGGATACAGAAACATCCATTCTCGTTGCAAGTGAAGCCTTTATATTACAGTTAGGACTATCGTCTCTAGTTTGGGTTAAGTCGCGAGCAGTCGAATTTCATTTTTCGCTGTCATTCCATTTTCGGAGTTGGTCGATAGCATTTTTATTTCCGTCCCAATCAGCCGCAATGTAAGTTTTTGTTCTGTATGTCATAATTATTTTCTCCTTCCGAACTGAAAATTAATATGTTATTTAATGCTCTAATATCTACGACTCCAAACTTTTCAAGGATAAGAGGTTAATTCGATCGCTTTTCTTTTCATACACAACAATTTTCGCTTTTGAGGGATATGTGAATTTAATTCGGTTAATTTTGAAAGTCCAAGCAATGAGTTCGAGTAGTTCTTGGTCTGTGATATTTTCATATCCTTTGAAACGGGTAATGCCAGAACCCAAAACTGGCAAGGCTACTGTCCTGCCTGCATAAACTCTATCAACCTCACTCCAAAAATTCAGTAAGCAGTTTATGTAGTCGTTTATCTCAAGATAGGCTTTGTTATTCTCATCAAAACGGCTCAGTGCCGTTAGCAAATAGTCGTTTGCAACACAAATAGTGCCAAGCTTATATCTCGTCTTTTTTCCCTGCGATCTACTACTATTTTCGCTAAGATAAGCATCTGAGAGGTGCATATCGGCGGAAATGAGAGCATTCAATTCATCAATTTTATCCCTATAAAATTTCTCAATAAACTGTCCGTTTAAAGAAACTGTAGATATAATGTTGTTATCTACCAGCGTGTCAAAATATTCATTGAAGGCAATAACTTTTAGGTCTGCTTGTTCTGCAAAAATATCTCCGAAGTGTTGATTTTTAGGATTATGCTTTGGTACTTGTTTGCATAAAGCCAAATTGCGAGGTAAAGTGCGACAAATAAAGCAAGAAATGCAATTCCGATGCCCGTTCTATATCTTGAATCAATATCGATAAAAAGGAACACGATTGATGCAAATATACTTAATTGTGCCATCACACCGAAGAATTGACGAAGAATTCTCTTGTCAAAAAACGGTACTTTCATCATACACCTCACAATCCACGATTTTTGTATGTTTCATCCGTATAATAATATGCACCAGTCTTGCCTTTGGATTTGTAGCCAACATGAGAAGAAGGCCAATTCTCGAAAGCGTGTTGAACAGCCGCCGCCTTAAATGGAATATGTATCTCCAAAGCATCACGCAAGGCGGTTGGGCGTTTTGTGTTATTTTTTTGCCATGATCCATTGATGTAAACGACTATTATAGGCAGATTGCGATTCAAAGCTCGTTCAATCTTCCATGGAATGAATTTGCGATTCCACTTGGTGTTATCACCGACAAGAATCATGAACAATTTCGAACTGTCGAACCTAACTGTAAGTTGGTTTTTTATTGATTTCAGTTAGGCTTGTATCTCGTGCTGTGTTCAAGTTATGAGCATCATAAAAATCAAAATCAATATTGTTGTTAGCCTTCCACATTTGCAATGTCCTGTAATATGACATATCGGTGTCTCCATCAAATGCGATGTAGGTCTTGTTCTTATAGGGCATAATAATCTTTTATTACCTTTCTTTTTGCTTTGACATATGCAGATAACAAGATTATACCAACACTTCGTTGATAATCTGTCGAATCTTTTTATTACCAAGTTGTGTATGGAAATGTACGTCATACCCATCCTGGCGGAGCATTTTAAAGAAAATTTCGGCACAGCTTATTCTAATTTCTTCCTCTCTGCGCAAAGCATCTTTACCCTCTACATCTTTTGTCTCAACAATGATGTTTAATTTCTTACTGCCATTACGCTTTTTCACAACGCACATAAAATCAGGGCTGTACATCCCGCCTGTTGTGGTCGGAATAGCTATACTGCAACGTGGAATTTTCCCGTAAACCACCACTTCATCGATGTCGGCGGTAATGTTCTCAAGTTCAAGGGGAGAGTCATAGGCGAAAGTGTCGTACAGATAATTATCGCTCGGTTCACCTTCTTTAATTTTTGTGCCGATGCGACCTTGTGCTATATCCTTGCGAGGTGTTCCGTCAAGGTAGGTAAGTGCCGTTGCTCCAATCGGCGTATCGCTTTTTATATAACGAAATTTGCCCGCAATATTCGCATTTTTCCAGACGATGAACTCGCGAATAAACGTAGCGGCTGAAGCTTCGTTTATATTTTTTGCATTGATCTCACCACATTTTTGTACATAGGCGTAAATAGCCTTGTGAAGTACGTCAAGCGGCACGTTTATTGCTCGTGAGATTCGCCGTAGAAATTCTCCGTAGGCAATAGGGCGGACGACAGTATACTGAACACCCGATGCAAGTTCAGCGGTCATAACGCCATCTTCGCTATTAACGACTTCCCGCATACTGCTCATGACAACATCGGTAAATATTCCCTTTTCGAGGATGGACGAAAGTGCCGCTTCCAAGTTCGAATTCAAGACCTCGTCGTACACAAGCAGATACCGGCGATTGATAGCTTCCCACAACTCGTGAATTTCATCATAAACAGCCGCACGAATCTTGACGGGCTTGGACTTCTTCTTATTGAGGTCTTTTACTTTGCCTCCGCTAAGTCCTGATGACAATTCAGGATATTCCTCAAACAATGCCTCGCAGGTTTCGGTCTTAATATTCATTCTCCTGTCGATGTATCCTTTGCCATAAAGCATATCGAATAGATCGTCGGTCGTCATGCCGAGCTTTCTTGCCGCTTCGTTAAGCCGCTCCTCGGTAATGGTTGTAGCTTGCGGTACTTCGCCATTTATCTGCTCAACGAGCCTCATTGCAAAATCCGCTTCTGTGAAGTCCACAATATAATTAAGCTGAAAATTTTCATTTGATATGCGATTGCCGTTTTCGTCAACTGGCAGACGCAAGCCGCGCCCTACTTCTTGCAGCTTGCTGTTTTCGCTACCAGAAGAGCGCAGTTTAGCAATGGTAAACACATTCGGATTATCCCAGCCTTCTTTTAGTGTCCATTTGGAAAAAAGGAACCGAAGTGTACTCCATTCGCCATTTTGACCCTTAAAAGCCAACAGTTGTTTCTTGCCGCACAATATTATGTCAATCTCCCGAGCTATATCTTCATCCGAGTCACTATTATCTTGTGAAAAATATCCAGCATGGCAAGCGGAAATGTCCGCAAGACTGGCTTCGAGATAGGATTTATACTCATTCTCGTGTTCATTTAAGTCGTCGATTGTAGATTTTATCCGCTCTGTGAGTAAACGTTCAAAAGCTGCAAGGAGATAGGCTTCTTTACCTTCGACACTTGCACGGTATGAACTAATGTCGTCAATAAAGAAAAGGGCAAGAGTCTTGATTTTGAATGTACGGTCGCTAAAATTTGTTCGCTCGACTTCAAAATGTCTTTGCAGGGCAAGACGCACCATCTCTTCCTGATAAGATGTCATATAGATTTCAACATCCATCTCTTCCCCGATTCTTTTTTCCATGCCATTTGAGAATGTAATACTCGAAGAGGATATCGCAGAAATGGCAACGCCCTCAAAAGCTGGGGATATGACGGATAATGAATCTCCAGGGCTAAGTACGTAAGATCTTGTCGCTTCGCTAGCTTTTTTGTATTGGAACGTTGCGGAGTCGTTTCTGCGGACGGAGATAATTTTAACTTTTTCGTCTCGTCCACTTGCCGCTTCAAAATGCTCCTTTGCCACACCTTTTATCAAATTTTGATTGAAAGATGCACAGGCATTAAGGTCATAAATCAGATTCTGATAGTCTTTAACTATCATTTTGTTTTTGCTACGTCCACTTGTGGTTTCTGGGAAAGTTGCGCCAAAACGGATTATCATCTGCGGCTGTATCTCGTCCACTATGGTCTTATATGCTTTCTGATCTCGTGAAAAGCGATGAGGTTCGTCTATCAGCACGATGGAGCGAGTTGCCCTTATTGCATCAAATGGGCGATAAAACCCTTCCGCTCCGTAGTCATAGTCATCGCGCGTGAGCATTTTTGTACCCGTAAGCAGTTGCATATTCACAAGCAAAACATGGATTCGTTTTTTGCTATGATGAGAGCTGCGAATAAAATCACCCACAGCTGTCGGAAAATACGAGTGTCCATTTTTCTTATTCTTAATAGCGTGAAGGGTACACACTTCCAAATCTGTGTCGTAACCGCAAACATCCCTAAAATGATGCCTAACGTACGCTTCAGCAAGGAATTGTGATGTCCCTGCTTTTATGGCGAGACTTGGCACGGCAATGATGAACTTATTAAGTCCATATCGTTTGTGTAGCTCAAACATTGCTTTTGTGTACACATAGGTCTTTCCAGTGCCAGTTTCCATTTTTATGTCAAGTCCAAGATATTTCCCTCTATCGGAAAAACCACGGTATTTAGCTCGAACACCGTTTTCGGCGGCGTGTTGTACCGCATCGAGATTCGGCTTAATGTGCAGGTCATTAAGTTTAATAATCGGATTTTCATAATAGCCGATCGGTGCCGATATTTGCACACCCTGCAGTACTGTGCAAATAGCATCTACTGCTCGCTGTTGGTGAGGTAGCTCGCATTGTAATATGAGTTCCATATACTTCCCTCCCTAATAGCGGATATCAAAATTCACGTGCAGATTTTTCTCCGTGTTCTTGAACCGTTTCAGATTTGTTTGTAAGGTCTCTCGCTCTGTCCAAGTAAAGCTGTAGCCAAACATCACAACGTTTTCGGGATTAAATTCACCGTCGGTCTCAAAGCGTTCTACTATAGCCATAATCGCATCATTGCTAAGGTCTTTGTCAATTAAGTACAGATGTTTGCCGATATAATGTGCCTTATAGCCCGCGAAGTCCGTTTCCAATGCGGGTGTTGTTAAGCCATAGCCGTCACGCACAAGCCATGTTGCGAGGACGGCATTCTTGCCAAATTTAGAAAGCAGGTCGCTACCGACAAATTTGTTTTCGTCGGGGTCAAATTCTTCTAACTTATCCAAAGTGTCTTGCGGTGGTTCAACAAGCGTAAAATGTTTGAAACCGAGGTCTGCTGTTGTATCAGGATTATCATCTTTAATTTTTTTCGCAGCACGTTTAATGCGCTCGATGCCGATTTGGTCAAGTGTGTGTTGACGATTAACAGAATTTAAGAATTTAATGACTTTTTCTACTTGAATCTTATCATCGCCCGTGACAATCTCAAGACGCTCATCCATATTCTCGGGTAACTGCACCATAATAAATTTGTGTTTCTTACCAGCTACGTTACTGCGGAGTACTGCTTCTGCTGTAGTTGCAGAACCAGAGAAGAAGTCGCACACTATCATGCCCTCTTTCTGCACTGTAGCAATTATTTTCATTATAAGTAATACCGGCTTCGGGTAACTCATTAGCGATTGTTCGCCGAAAAGAAGTCTTTGTTCCTCGTCTGCATCCTCGTTTGACCCCCAACCACCAGACTGTAAGTTTGAAAAGTCAAAATCATACGAATATCCATTACTTTCTGCTTCATCACCAACTCTCAGAAGCAAATCTTTTAACCCCTTGCTTCGAGGTTTGTTCACAATTCTGCGGAGATACAAATCTTGCGTTATGTAAATTTCCCTGTTTTTGGCATATTCCGCCATCGCTTCTTGCCCATACCGCCAGTTACCTTCGATTGTTAGTTCTTGTGCTAATACGCCATCTATAATGATCAAATCGGATAGAAGCACAAGATTCATAGTAGTATCGGAAATAACCTCGCCACTTTTCATTGTAAAGTTTTTCTTGCGATATTTGCTTTGAATTCCTGCGGGAATAACACGCACATCTCGTCTGTTACTGGCATTTACGCAAGGGTATGTTTCTGTTTCGCTATTAGTTTCACCGACAAGACCATTGAAAAGTGATTTTTTCTTTGAATATACCAAAACATACTCTTTGATATTAGTTATACCGTTCGCCAAGTACGAACCTTTTTTCTTTTTTTCCCATACTAATTGCGAAACAAAGTTCTCCTCTCCGAACACATCATCACATATCAATTTCAAATTCCCCTGCTCATTATCATCAATGGAAATGAAGATAACTCCATCCTCGCTCAAAAGGTTGCGGGCGAGAAGTAAGCGCGGGTACATAAACATAAGCCATGCCGAATGGGATGCGGAGCCACGTTTTGTGAGGTCCAAAATTCTCTGTGTCTGTTCCTCATCAATAGACAGTCTTTCGGCAAGCCCCGCAGCCGTAAAGTCAAAACTATCATTGTATACGAAGCCGTCTGAGCCTGTATTGTACGGTGGGTCGATATATACGCACTTTACCTTACCAGCGTAGGATTTAAGTAGATGTTTCAAGCCGTCAAGATTATCGCCACTGATGTAGACATTATCGCTGTTTACGTTTTCGGGCAATACATTATGTGCCTCGTCTGGCATCACAACAGTCGTAGTTTCCAGCGATGCAAGGAAGCGGGCGTAGTTCTTGCCCAAAAAGCGCAGTTCGTACCCCTCGTGGGTCAAATTGATTTTATTGCCTAAATACTCCTTGAAACGCTCAATATCAAACGAACCATCATCCTTAAAGCAAGCTGGAAAATGCTCCCGCAAGGCGGCTATTTCACGATCGTTCGGAGTTATGGTTTCGTTCGCAATGGTAATATCTTTAATCATAATCGATTTTCCTCCTATTCATCTGCCGCTTCTGAGCACATCCATTCATCTATTTCTAATTATTTTGGACTTGTACTGTAACAATACTAAGATTTGAATGGTTCTTTACAAGGGCAATCCCTGCACTCTTATGAGCAATCACAAGGGCTTTTTTATTCCTTCTCACTCAGCGAATTACGAGAAGTCCCCACTAATTCACTGTAACACAGATTAATTTGAAATTCAAGATCATATGAAGAAAAAAGATGAAATTTTTGAAACGGATGCGTTCACCGTCCCAAATTTCCCCTCCTCAAAAATAAAAACGCAAAAACTCTATCGTCCCGATAAAATTAAGCAGAAGACCAAATACCATCGGGGCAGTGTTCAGATAAAGATTGGGTCTGATTGATTTTGCCATAAATAAGACACCCAAATATGCTATTGGCAAAATATCCACTGTGTAGCGTGAGCCGAACTGATGACCACCCAATGAGGTGTGCATGGAGAACGCTATTATATGTATCGCAATGAAAATCGGCAACGCAAATATCCACTCATTGCCCTCATATTGCCAATTTTTTACCCACATAACAAAATATACTGCAAATGTCAAAAATATCGGCGAAGCAATCCAAAAGGCAAAGCCGTGAAATAACGGAAAATCCGTTAAATTAAAGCCCAAAAACATTATCCTCAAATTACCCAAAATCCGCCCAACATAAAATTGACCATGTTCATCCATCAAAAATTCTTCCAAATAATTATGCCCAAACTCAAAAATCGAGCCGAAACGCATATAATTCAGCCACATGAAAAACACACCCAGCAAAATTGCAGGTATCGCATAGATAAAAGCCCGCCTCACAAGCTGAACAATCTCAGTCTCTTCTTTGCTTTCACGTATATAGATTAAATACAGCAAAATTGGCAAATATACAGCATTAAACGGTCGTGTACCCATTGCGGCGCACATAAAAAATAACGCCAACACGGAATGTTTGCGATTATCGGTCAAACCATAATAAAACGCCATTAAAGTTAGCAAAAATGCTATATTTTGGGCTAAATACCACACCGCTCCCCACAATGCTATATGCAGGTAATTTGTGCCAATAACTAAAAAAAGGCTCATAAATACGGCATGGCGGCTATTTTCCAAAATTCTCAATGCCAGTTTATAGGCATAAAGTAGTGCCAAAAGGCTAACAACCAGTGCAATAGCATGGTCGGGCGTATCCGTGCCGAGAACCGCCACAAAGGGCAACACCACAAATGTGGGAAATGGCGGAAAACTGACAAAATATCTCCCGCCAAATTCCGCAATCTCCAAATGTGTAACATTCTCTGGCAAATCCAACCGCCCATTCAGCCAACTTTCCGCCTGTCGAGAAAACGGATTATAATGATTTACCGCTCCCAGCTCAAAATCTCCCGAAAACAGATAAATCAACCCATAAACACTCAAAACGACCAAAACAGCAAAACTATACCCCTTAACCAAAACAGCCATTGCTAACACCTGACCTTTAACGGAATCTGGGGCAGAACCCCAGGGTCTTATATTGCCTCAACCAAAGAATTTTCTATGTACTTGTGCCCAAAAGTTTCGATGAAAGCCTTTCGAGCCTTGATGTTGTCGCCTAGGAGCGTCTCGAACATAGACTGTGTTTTTTCGATTTCATCAGGGATTACCTGTATTAAACGGCGCGTCTCGGGATTCATGGTCGTTTGCCACATCATCTCTGGCTCGTTTTCGCCTAAACCTTTGGAACGCTGTATCCTTACCTTGCTCGTTATGCGTTTCAAAATCCGCATCTTTTCAGTTTCGGAATAGGCAAAAAGCGTCTTCTGCCGACTCTTCTCGCCATATGTGATTTCATATAGCGGCGACTCCGCAATGAAAATTTTCCCCTCATCTATTAAGGTCGGCACGAGCCGATAAATCATCGTCAAAATCAACGTACGTATCTGAAAGCCATCGTAATCCGCATCCGTGCAGATGATGACACGATTCCATTTCAACTGCTCCAAATCGAAGGCGTTAAAATCCTTTGCCTTTAATTCCACGCCGCAACCCAGCACTTTCAGTAAATTTGTAATGATGTCGTTGTTAAAAATCTTGTCATAATCCGCCTTTAGGCAGTTTAAAATCTTGCCCCGCACGGGCATAATCGCTTGAAATTCCGCATCTCTACCCAGTTTGCAAGAGCCCAAAGCCGAATCGCCCTCCACAATGTAAAGTTCACGCCTCGACACGTCTTTGGAACGGCAGCCTACAAATTTTTCCACCCGATTATTCAAATCCAGCGTACCTGTCAGCTTTTTGCGTAAGGTTAGGCGTGTCTTTTCCGCTTGCTCTCGGCTGCGTTTGTTGACCAAAACCTGCCCCACAAGTGCCGTTGCTTCGCTCAAATTCTCGATAAAATACACTTCCAGCTGTTTTTTCAGGAAATCCGTCATCGCCTCTTGAATAAATCTGTTCGTAATCGCCTTTTTCGTCTGATTTTCGTAGCTCGTGATCGTCGAAAATGAGTTGGAGATAAAGACCAAACTGTCCTCAATGTCCGCAAAAATAATCTTTTTCTCGTCCTTTTTGTACTGTCCATTGTTTTTCAAAAAGCCGTCAACAGCCGATACAAACGCCGATTTTACAGCCTTTTCAGGTGCACCGCCATATTCCAAGTAGCTAGAATTATGATAGTATTCCAGCAGGTTCACAGTATTTGAAAAACAGAACGCCATCTCAAATTTCAGCTTATATTCTGGCTTGTCGGCACGATCGCGGCCTGACGTTTCGCAAGCTATCTTAAAGGGGGCGGTTATCGATTTTTCGCCCACCACCTCTTTTATATAATCCTCAAGCCCCAAATTATAGCAGAAAGTATACTCCTCGCCGCTCTCTTCGTCAAGTAGCACAAAGACAAGTCCTGCATTTACAATAGCCTGTCGTTTGAGCGTATCCAAAAAATAGTCTAGAGGTACATGAATATCGGTAAAAACGTCTGCATCGGGTCGCCAAGTAATCGTTGTTCCCGTCTCTTTGCCTTCCAATTTTGATTTAACGAGTCCTCCTACATTTTCGCCCTTTTCAAAGTGCAATTTATAGGCATATCCGCCATGTTTTATATCAACGTCCATATATTCGGAGCTATACTGTGTGGCACAGAGGCCAAGCCCATTAAGCCCCAGACTATACGAATAATATTCCTCATCATTATTTTCGAATTTCCCGCCCGCATACAGCTCGCAGAACAACAGTTCCCAATTATAGCGGTCTTCTTTCGCATTATAATCGACGGGGATACCTCTACCATAGTCTTTCACGGTAATAGCCCCTTGCATCCCTCTAACTATTTCAATCCTATCTCCAAACCCTTCTCTAGCTTCATCGATGGAATTGGAGATAATTTCAAACACAGCGTGCTGGCATCCCGTTATTCCGTCCGACCCAAAGATAACACTAGGTCTTTTCCTAACTCGATCAGCACCCTTAAGCGCCATTATACTCTCATTACCATAAACTTTCATAATCATTCCTCAAAAAAATAAAACCGTGGGGGCTCTGCCCCCACACCCCCGCTGGGGGCGCGCCCCCAGACCCGCTCGTTCG
>WRKH01000269.1 GCA_009778175.1 Turicibacter sp. | reverse complement strand
GTTGCTTCCCGTGGCTTTGTCGAATTGGCGGGATTTCGTATCCCCACCGCAGGTGCAAGCTATTCCAACAATAGAAACCGCCACCGTTACGGAATAAACACACCCGCATGGGCAATAAAATAACAACAAAAGCGTTGTCAAGCCGTTTTTTGAAGGGGGCAACATGAGCAAAATGGACAAAAATTTCGGTGCTTTATTCTATCACGATGACTATTACCAAGACACCCGCTTATTGCGTGAGGCTTTGATTGAAATGGCGTACTGCTCGGGGCATACCTGGGAAAACCCCATATCCATGAGCCTCTTATGTATGGAATTTATGATGTCTTATGATACGGCAAAACTGATTCAAGCCGATATTTCGGCAATAATAGCCAGTGACTCTGAGGAATTAAGATATTTGAGCCAAATCAGGGCGATTATGACCAAGCATTTTCCATATGCACATGATTTGGAAGACCGCTATGTGCGTGGATTTGTCAAGGCTATGGCGAAATGTTGGTTGTCTGAGTTGATGTCGTATGTGGAAATCTTTAGTTTAGAAGAAAAAAATTTGTAAATATTTTGGATATGTGCTACAATGATATTTAGTTGAAATTTGCAACTCGCTTATACAACCCCACCCAAAGGAGGTAAAAAAAATGACCATAGAACCAACCCTAACCACCCTACTCCACACCACCCAACCCCCACAACCATCCCAAACCACAACAGGCTTCGACCTGCTATTCGCCAACGCCGAAAATCGCCGAAACACCCCCGATAACTCCCAACAACAACCCAATCGCCGTCAAACTCGCCAAGATACGCCGCAATCCACCAACCAACCACGTGCCGAACGCCCCGAACGTCCCACAAGGGAACGTCCTGAACAACCCAATCGCCCGACACGTGTCAACCGTCAGGAACAGCCTGAAAACACACCGCAGGAATCCAACGAAAATCTCACGATACCCCTCGAACAGGAGCTGCCGACAGAACCCGTGCAAAACCCCGAAACCCTAGAAGTCCAAGAAACGCTAGAACCCACGCAAGAGCCAATCATTGAAACCTTGGAAATCCCACTAGTTACGGAAGAGGCACAGGAGGAAGACATTCCGCCCACGCAAACCGAAACCACCATAATCACAACCCTAGCCGAGGCAGCACAACTCCCACCAGCGGAAATGCAGGAAATCCTAACGGAACTGGAAATCCAGCCAACGGAGCTAACACAACCACCAGAAGTCCATAAACTCCTACAACATCTACTAAACGCCGAACCAGCCGACTTGCTAACCACGCCAAACTACTCCGAAACCGTCAAGGAAATCATTGAAACGGTAACGGAAATAGCAAAAAATCCTGAAATTACGCCGAACCTCGACCTGCTAAGAGGGCTTATTTCCGATGTTGACGAAGACGATAACTTGATAATTTCAGCCGAGGAGACCGAAGAGCCTGATTTGCTAATGCAAGCGGTGCAGAATTTTAACCCATCAAACTCCAATAATTCCGATTCAAACGCAAACACCAACAGTCAACAGGAGCCGCAGCAAGCACCGCAGCCCACGCCGATAATGGCTGAAATTCCAACGATTCTCCCTGAAACTCCGCAAATGCAGGTACAGCAGACGACCCAGACGACCCAGTCCACAGGCGAAGTGATAACGACCACAACGACACAAACCGCCACGACAACGCACACGACAGTCCAAACAACGCCGATTCCACGTGCCAACCCCACCCAAATCATGGAGCAAATTCTTTCACGAATAAAAACGGCAGGTCCAGGCGAAATGTCGGAATTACGCATGACGCTCCGCCCAGCCGACCTAGGCGACGTTACGCTCCGCATAATGACTCATAACGGTGCGGTGATAGCCATGTTCGTGGCAGAAAGCCAGCGTATCAAGGAAATTATCGAGGAGAATTTTAGCCAGTTGCGAGAGGCGTTAAAGGAGCAGGGCATCTCCATAGCGGACTTGTACGTTTCCGTTGATTCAGGGAACGCCGAGGAGCAAATGAACCAGTACCTAAAAGCCCGCCAAGAGGCTTTACGCCGCTTACAACGTGCATCGGGCAACCTTGAGCCGCAGGAAGAGGTCGAAGCCCCAGTCATAAACATAGACGAAAGTACGGTCGATTTTTTGGCTTAAAATCGTGAGGGCTTTTTGTAATATCCGCACTCTGCCACTTTGTTTTGGAGTTTTTGATTGAAAAGTTTGGAATGGAGGGCATTGTGGGGATCTTTTCGGTTACATATCGTTTGGCAACGTCAAACAACATGAAATGTCAAGCGAAAGAATTTCACTGGGCGATTATCTACAAAAACGGGTGTTCGTAAAAGCCGAGAGAGCATAAGAAATTGTATTCGAGCAAGTTTTTATACTTATTTGCATGAAGGAAAAAAGCAGTACAAAAATACTAAAAGGGGGTTATGACAAAATGAACAATATTATTTCTCATAATTCTGAAAAATGCGTAGGCTGCAATCATTGCGTAAAGACCTGTCCAATCGATGAGGCTAACGTAACCTCATATGAAAACGAACGTATTAACGTCTTTGTGGACGACCACAAATGTATATCTTGCGGTGTCTGCATTACATCGTGCCACCATGGAGCAAGAGGCTACTCAGATGATAGCGAAACTTTTTTCGACGACCTAAAAAACGGCATCCCTATGTCTGTCATTATTGCCCCTGCTATAAAAACCAACTTCGCCGAGTGGAGACAAATTATTACTTGGCTTAGGAGCTTGGGTGTTGGCACAATTTTTGATGTATCTTTGGGCGCAGATATTTGTATATGGGCACATATAAGGCATTTGCAAAAACACAAAATGTCCCCCATCATAACCCAGCCATGTCCTGCAATAGTCAATTACATACTGATGCACAGAAGTGAGCTTGTGAAATACTTGTCTCCCGTTCATTCGCCTATGCTTTGTACCGCAACTTATATGCGAAAACACGAAAATATCAAGACAAAAATTGCCGCTCTCTCCCCTTGCATCGCAAAATCAGCAGAATTTAAGCAAACGGAGGGCGTTGACTACAATGTTACATTTAGCGAGCTGAGCCGTTATATAGCAGAAAATAATATAACCCTGCCACAGGCTGAAGGCGACTTTGACAATTATAAATCAGGCTTAGGCGGTCTATTTCCCATGCCTGGCGGCTTAAAAGAAAATATTGAGCATTATCTTGGAAAGTCTATCCGTATAGATAAAGCCGAGGGCGAAAACGTAGTTTACAAGGCATTGGACGAATACAAGGAACATCCGCTCCATAAACTGCCCGTTGTTTTCGATGTCTTAAACTGTGCCGAGGGCTGTAATGTCGGAACTGGCTGTACAACTGACCATATAAGCCTATTTGATATTAACGCCACAATGGACGAAGTGCGGCAAGGTTTTAACAGCGAGGACAAAAAAGCGTATCTGGACGAATTGTTTGAAAAATTTGACCAAACTCTGCACATAGACGACTATATGAGGCGGTATGTGCCGTCCCCCGTCAAACCCATATCTGTATCGCAAAACAACATCGACGCAGCTATGGATGCCCTCGGGAAATTTACTGACGAAGATAAGATGTTTGATTGCGGTGCTTGCGGTTATAGCGGGTGTGCGGAAATGGCAAAAGCCATTGCCAAAAAAATCAACACTCCTTTCAACTGTATAGAAAAAGTGCATAAAGATGTAAAACTCGAACACAGGGAGCTAAGCGGCGGTTTGAAAAATTTTGACCAAGTGCTTTCAACCACCGAAGAAATCAGGACGCTTACCACGGAAATAGAGAGCAATATGACAGATATAACCTCTGCAATAGCCGCCTATAATCGCATGATTACAAATATTGAGTCGATTGCGTTTCAAATTAACATGATTTCCATAAATGCCTCCATCGAGGCGGCAAGGGCAGGCGAGCATGGCAGGGCTTTTGGCGTGGTGGCAGAAGAAATCCGCCGCCTTGCTGAAAATTCAAAGAAATCAGCGACGGATACACGAGAGGCTTCTGTTAAAACCAACAGTGCCGTTGAGGCTATAAACCATACGGTATCTGAAATAAGCGAGAAAGTTAAGGATTCGTATGGGAGTATTTCCGTTATTCACGAGACGACGCAGAAGATTTTGGGTAGTAGAGGTGGTGGCTCCGACAAACAAAGTTCATCTTTGGATGTGAAATGACGAGGTAATCAAGGATTGTAATTTTTGTTTGGAGGGATTGATTTGCTTGCCTACCGTTTAACAACCGCAGCTCAACAAGCCCATTGGCTAGACTCGTCAACCCCCACCACCTGGACGGATTTAAAAAGCTATACCGATTCACAACCGCCCACCCCCACAATCGAGGGCGAGAATTTCGCAAATTTTTTGGATTTATGCTTTGAATGTGCGGATTATTTTACCCTAACAACAAGAATAGAATCGCCAAAATCCGACTTGTTGAAAATGTTATGCGATTGTCATGTGGCAGATTTCCTAACGGCGGAATGGTATTGTCAAGATGCGTGTTACGCCGACCGTTCGCCACGGCTGGGCTTGCGAGTACATATTTTCCGCACGACCAATCACGCCAAACAAACCATACTCGCCGCCACCGACAATATCTTTTTGGATTTTTCAGACAGACGACTGATTGCCGAAGATTTATGCTTTTTCGTGGGCGATGAACTGCTACTCGGCACGGTGTCGCATGAATTTATGTGTTACCTCTACCCACAAACGCCCCAAATACTCGAAAAATTCGCAAAATATGCGATATGGGCGGAAGAATCGGAAATGTCAAACGAAAGTCTTCGCATAAGTACATATTTCGATTTGTCAACTTTACAGCCGAAAACGCTATTCTATGACGAAAAAGCGGGCATTTTATCGTTTTCACTAACCAAGCCAACGACCAAAATTTTGGAATTGTGCTTCGACTATGCGGATTATTTCACATTAACAACAATGCCTGAAAAATCGGCGTTGGACGGTATGCCGATTTTGGCGGAGGATTTTGTGGCGGATTTTATCACAGACCGATGGTATTCGTTTGTCATTCACAAATACAATCCTGACGAAAGGCTACGCATTGCCATTTTCAACGCCAAAGGGGCAAGGGAAAAAATCTTGCGGCGTGCGGTGAATATTTACCTAGCCAACACGAAAATCAGCGATATTTGCTTTTTTGCGGACGGCGAGATGTTTTTGGGAACGGTGTCGGATCCGAAAATCTGCACCTTCTACCCAAAATCGCCTGAAATGCTCGAAAAATTCCGCAAACACGCCGTTTTATGGGAACAGCCTGAAATGGCAAGCGAGATAATGAAATTGGAGGGCGTATGACAAAGAGGGCTTGCATTGCCGCAAGCGTCCTGTTGGGGGCGGTTTTCGGTGGGATTTTATTGATTTTTATGCTATTGGTGGAAGATTTTGTAACGCATCCCATATCGGCGGCGGAAAAACAGCGGCAGGTGGCGGAATTGCAGCCTATTGCCGTTGCGGACGTGCAGGGTTCGAGCGTGTATCTTGTGGTGGAAAATAGCGGTCGCAGGGCGTATATATACCGCATTGGTGCGTTGACCAATCGTTTTAGCCCCATCACATTTACCCCCAGTTTCAGACACGGTACAATAGGTGCTACCACGATTCACGGCAGACACGACCTTTTTCTTATTGAAATTAGCGAAAATGACATATTTTACAGCCAAGTCCTTAGCGGCAGGATTTTTGACGAATTCAACCGAAACATACGGATTTTCTCCGTTGTTTCTTTGATAATTTCCTCTGCAACTTTGGTTTATGGTTATTTGCGTAAGCGAATCAAGCCTTGAAAAATCGGTTTGCTTTGTCAAATGTGCTTTGTTTTATGCCGTTTGTTGTATTCCTCTAATGCCGTTATTTCACCTGGCGATGGTTCGTATTCGTCAATGCTTTTAAATATTTTTGAATGGCTGCCGTAATTAACTTTAATGGAGTAGCCATTTTTCTTTATTGCATCGGCATGAGGGTTTTTAATGCCCTGTACGCCTAAAATTCTCATAATCCACCTTCCTCGTACAATTTAGTTTCGTATTTACCAGCTTTGCGGGCTGATATAATTCTTACAATGGTGTCGCTTTCTCGGTAACAATGACAAATGTATTGCGTTACACATTGTCAAATATTTCGCTAAAAAAGCCCTCCAAAATTTCTTTAAGGCGATCCAGCGGAATACGTCCACTATTGATGTTGTACCTGTCATTAAGAATGACCAAAGCATCCGCCAAAAATCTGTTATACGGATTTTCGAGCGAATCGAAGAACGCCCCTTCAAAAAACAACTCACTACCATCGCTAAACCTTATGCGAATGTCGCCAGTTTCAGGGAAAAACGCGATAACAAGTTCATTGGGGTAGAAAGTTACGTGTACATCAACCAAATCCTCCCCAAAACTTTGACGTATTCTTTCAAGTCTTTCTATATCGTATACAGTTTCTTCCGCCTCCCTAGCCCAACGAACCCTTTCTTCCGGAGGTATTCGCAAACTGTCCATTTCATCAGGGAAAAAACGCTCCAACGTGTCTAACAAGGCATCATAATGCTGTCGTGCCTTGGGACTCAAACTTTCCACCCACTCCTCGTGGCTTAAATGTACAACGCTTGAAATTCTTTCGCCATTCAGGCGAGTTGGCGTAAATAGTGGGTTTAGAGAGCCTATCATTCTCATATCTCTTGCCTGTGCTTGCGATTCGCTGGCCGTTTTTTCTGCTGTGAAAATCGAGTTTATTTTTGGCGGCTTTACATTATTTTCAAATTTTGGATTCCTGTGGAATTGTATTTGCATGATTTTCCTCCTCTGAATTACTGTAAATATCGTACCACATGGCTTTTCGTTTGTCAATATTTTCTTGAAAAAATCGCCGAAGAAATTTTAATTTGACATTTCCAACCCAACCTGTTACAATGAAAGTATCAACGGCAACACAGGAGGTAAAATGAAAAAGGACAGAAACTGGCTAGATAATTTGGATTTTTCGCAGCTTATGGATTTGCGTGTGGATTACGCATTTAAGTTGATTTTTGGGACTGGCAAAACGCTTTTTCTCATATCGTTGTTAAACGCAATTTTCGCAAGTGCAGGGATTCGGCGTGTAATAAAATCGCTGACGATTCTGTCGCCGAATTTGGAAAAGCGGTCGGAACATGATAAGCTGTCCATTTTGGACGTGCGAGCGGAGTTGGACGATGGCTCTGATGTGCTGATAGAAATGCACCTTTACGACCTGTTAAATTTGAAATACAAGACAATCCGTTCGTGGGCGAGGGCTTACGGCGAGTATCTCAAAGCTGGCGAAGAATATCGTTTGCAAAAGCCTGTAATTTGCGTTTCGTTTGTGGCAGAGGCGTTTGACGAGAAAGATGCTGGCCGTATCCACAAATGCTGTAAAATAACGGATATAGCGAGCGGCGAGATTTTCACCGATGTATTGGAATTGCACTATATCAACATGAAAGCCTTTATTAAGGCGATTAACGCAGGTACGGCGGATATGGCGGATAAGCCGATGTTGGAGAAGTGGTTGGCGGTTATCACGGAGAAAGATATTGTTGATAAGGGCGTAATTAAAGCCATTTGTGAGCAGGAGGAGGATATAAATATGGCAGTTGCGGAATTGGAATTGAAGAGTATGGATAAGTATGAGCGGCAGGCTTATCAACGCCGCCAAGAGGATATTTTGCTGTATTTTATGAATATTGACAATAGAGATAAGAAGATTGCTGAGCAGGAGAGGGTTATTGCGGAAGAGCGGAAAGCCAGAGCAGAGCAAGCGAAAGCCCTTGCGAAAGAGCAAGCAGCCAATGCTGAGAAAGATAGAATAATAGCCGAACTGCTTGCACAGCGTGATAAAAATTGAGGATATAAATATGGCAGTTGCGGAATTGGAATTGAAGAGTATGGATAAGTACGAGCGGCAAGCCTACCAACGCCGCCGCCAAGAGGATATTTTGCTGTATTTTATGAATATTGACAATAGGGATAAGAAGATTGCTGAGCAGGAGAGGGTTATTGCGGATAAGGAGAAGGCCCTTGCGAACAAAGACAAGGCTCTTGCGGAAGAACGAAAAGCCAAAGAAAAACTTCAAGCCGCCTTTGCAAAAATACAGGCAACCGTTACTTGAAACTTACACAAACTTAATCAAATTTACACAAACCTAACCCGCCTGCCGGCGGGCAGGTCAAATCTGCTGTTCAATTCCTGTTTCACAGAGGAGGTACTCCAAGAACTCTCCACAGGCTGACACCGTGTAACTCACGGCATTAAAATACACTAAGCGTGTTTTAGAGCGTAATTTCGCAAATTTATAGCAGCGTTTACATCTCTATCACATACAAAGCCACATGAACATTCATATGTTCGCATCGCTAGAGTCAGTCCATCCTTGGCTTTGACGCTACCACAAGCAGAGCAGGTCTTGCTTGACGGAAACCAACGGTCGGCAACGACTATTTGAGTTCCAGCGGTGAGTGCCTTGTATTCCAGTTGGCGGCGGAACTCGAAGAAACTCATGTCGGCGACAGAACGTGCTAACTTATGATTGCTCATCATGCCTTTGACATTCAAATCTTCAATACCGATTAAAGTATAATTTTGCACGAGCATTGTTGTGAGTTTATGCGTTTCATCGTTACGCAAATTAGCCATTTTAGCGTAAAGTCTTGACAGTTTTCGCTTGGTTTTTGCGAAATTGCTAGACTTCTTTTCGCCTTTTTTAGCACCAGTTTTGCGTGATAATGACTGGTTTATGTGTTTTAGGTGTTTTTCATATTTACGACTTGCTTTTGAGCCTGTAATACTCGTTCCCACAGACAATGTTGCCAAAGCCTTAACACCCAAATCCACGCCAACGGCTTGATTTTTACGTTTGGGAACTGGTGGGTCGGGCATTTCAACTTGAATGGCAATAAACCACTTGTCGGCAGTCCTGCTCACAGTCGCACCCATGATTTTGCCCTCAAAACGCAACTCTTCTGTAAGCCTTACCCAACCTAAATTAGGGATTTGTACAGATTTTTCTTTGAGTTGAAACTGGTCATTCGATAAAGAAAAACTATCTTTTATGCCTTTCTTGTGAAATTTGGGAAAACCAATTTCTTTGCCTTGTTTCAAACCACGGTAAAAATTGCGGAACGCATTGTTTAAGTTGTTTTTAATCGCTAGTTGTGGTGCACATTTGGTTACTTCGTACATCCACGGAAACTGCTCTCGTTTGATTGAATTAAGCGACTTCCTTAAAAGCCTTTCATTGACCTCTTCGCCCATTTTATATCTACGTTTCCACTCTGCTAAACCCCAGTTGTATGTAAATCGTGCGACACCGCAAGCCTTGGCAAAATATGTCGCTTGATTGTTGTTTGGTTTAAGGCGAATTTTATGGGCTCTTAACATTTGACACCTCCTCAAATTTTCATATTGATATTATATTACATTTTTTCTCGCTTGTTATGCAGCTGATAATCACGGCGTTTTTGTTCTTGTTGCCTGAACCAGGTTTTGCAGAGCCGCCTATTCGGTTGTTTTAGCCGAAAACGGACAGGGCAAGCCCTGTCCCTACAATTTTCATTAACGTAGGGTGCGAATTTGTCCGCACCGTTTTTGGCAATTTCTCGTGCTTTGGCAATCCTTACAACTGCACATCTATCGAAGAAAGCCCTGCTCTAAACGCCTCCAAACGCTCGGCGTTGTTCGACAAATTATCAACAAAATCTATTAACTCGTTGGCATCGCTGTTGACATTTTCGCTATTAAAATTATCTCGCTCGCTGGCGGAATGTCGCACCAACTGGAATTGCTCGACCAAATAATCTCGCATTATGCGGATTAACTCTTCCAAGGAGTCAATCAATTCCTCACGCCCAAGACCTCGGCGTACGCCAGCCAATCCGCCCAGCCAATCGCTCATAAAATTCCAATCGACTTCCTCGCCGCTTAACAGAGTGCCTCGTTGGGCTACATGAGCCATCGAACGCAATGACCTCTCTTGGCTTTCCTTAATCATTTCCAACACCTTATCCAAGTCCGATTCCAGTTGACTTAGAGCAGTTGACAATTCCTCGCCTGTGTAGGTGGATTTTAATTCCTGACGAAGCCCCTCGTATGCTGCGGCAAGTCTATCGAATGACACCGTCCAGGCAGTATTTACCTGTTCGTCTGTCAATGCGTTCCTGGATAGCCAACCATCTCTGCGGAAAGAATTGTATAATTTTTGAAAAGCCGTTTCATATTCGGTAACAGTTGCGGCGAGCAGCACTTGCTGTCCGTCTTCGGTAATCCAAGCCGTTGGCGTACCATGTTGCCAGCCCCCAGGCGGTGGCGGCCCTGTTGGAACAGGCAAATGCGGTCTGCGATTGTTTTGGTTTTCTTCTGTGTCTTCCGTATCTTTCGGCGAATTTTCAACCTCTTTGGGCTTTTCGAGGGATTTTTCAAACATAGCTCTCGAAACGCTGCTTATGGAAGAAGAAACAGCTGTATTTGTGTGCGGACTGCTGAAACTTGCGGTTTCAGGGATATTGCGACCGCTCGAACGCCAAAATATTGGGTTTCTGATATTTAATGGGTTTATGTTCATTTTTTATCCTCCAAGTCTGACTTAGTCTGATATTAACACGATTGTTTTCGTTTGTCAATATCTCTTTTGAAAAAATTTGCGGAAAATATTTGCGACTGCTCCCGATTTTCTTGACATTTTAGTGCCATCGTGGTATCATTATTTCAAGATTGTTAGCTAGTAAAAGGGAGCGAGTTGCTTTATTGTGAAAACAAAGGAGCAGATTATGGCGAAATACACCTATCCCGCAATATTCAGACCCGAAAATAGCGGATATTTCATATTTTTCCCCGATATAAACGACGGTGCGACAAGCGGAGAAACTTTAAGCGAATGTATTGAAATGGCGACAGATTGGCTTTCAGGTGCTTTGTACATGAGAGAACGCAATTCCGTCCAAATACCGAACGCCACGGAAATTAGTGATTTAGAGCATAAAGAGGGCGATATTATAACGCTAATATTGGGCGATACGGAAATGTACGGAGTTATGTATGAAGATAAAAACGCTCTTTTGCAGACTTTTAGCTTACAGGCTACTACGGCTGTGTAGCAACTGATAATCTCGGTGTTTTGTGGTTGTTGGCGAATCCGAGGACGGACAGGGCAAGCCCTGTTCCTACAATTTTAACGTATTTAACGTAGGGTGCGGACTTGTCCGCACCGTTTTTGGCAATTTCTCACAACTGCACATCTATTGAAGAAAGCCCTGCTCTAAACGTATCCAAACATTTGGCGTTGAAAAATTGAGTGCTGTTTTTTAGAGTTGCATTAAAAAATTCAAAAAATTTTTTTCATGCGGTGCAAAATAATACAAAAACGTGTTGTTTAATAAGAACGCAAAATGGCACACGTGTTTATTTGTGATAATTACTTTTTATGTGTGAATTTTTTAGGATATTAGATAAAATCACACCATTTATTTTAGCAATTTTGTGCATATTGTACAATTAAAATTTTCGATATTGCACATAGAAATCGAAATTTTTGTAATTTTTCTACAAAAAGGTATTGACAAAGCGAACGCCCATATAATATAATGATATTATGAGGTGCTGACCTATGACCGTCTCACATGGGACTGGGATTGGTGTCCCAAAGGTTGGTATCTCGAATTATAGGCTAAAATAGCCAGTCATAGGGATTGGAGTTATAGCCGAATTTATACTCAAAAGGAGGGTATATTATGTTTAAAAGGTTTTTGGTAGTAATGCTGGTAATGGCGTTTTTAGTGCCACAGAGTGTAAGTGTGCTCGCCAGTAATGTAGGCGGAGTAGGAAGCAACCAAGGTGTTGTTTCTAGTGTAAGGGAGCAACTGGGATTTGAGTTGCTTTCGGAGTTGATGGTTGATTACTACCTTGAAATGGGTATTATGACCATTGACGATTTGATGAGAGGCGGTTGGATTCTTGATGTTCGTACCTGGAATGTCGATGATGCTACCCTCCTCGCATTGCTCGCAAGGCACAACGCACACCACGTTCATTACGGTCAACCTGGTTTACGGGCGGAAATGGCCTGTTGCCATCATATGGTGCTGTTTTGGACATCATGGGGTCAACGATTCAATACCGCTAACCAAAGGTGGGAATCCGTTCGACATCTAGCTTGTCAAAATTGCGGTTCAATACATCAAACGCAAGTACAGTAAGGAGGAACATTCTTGAAAACAAGCACAAGAATTTTAGCAATAGGTCTTGCCTTCACGCTTTTCATTGGACCCTCCGCTTTTGCGGCTAACATTCAACAAGATAACAATAATCAATATACTCTCCAAGAACAGAGAACGCAACGACTGGAACAGCTGGAACAGTTTAGGGTTGACGACCTAACAACACAGGAAAATAGGGCGACATTTAGAAATCAATTTAACGAAGAAGAACTATCGCAGCACAGGGAACAATTTAGGATTTATGTGGATGATGTGCGTGTGGAAACCTTAGCACGCGGACTTCGATTCGGAGGAGACGGATTTTTAGAAGGTCTTGCGAATATTGATTTCATTGTTCACATTTCCGCTGAACCTTTGCGGAACTTCCTTTTGGCTAGAAGCCCCCATATAGCGCCCGAAGATTTACTTTTTCCACCAGCTATGGCAGATATAGGACACGATGCTTTAATCCATGACCTCATTGGTACCATTCAGATAGAGTACGCTCTCGATACTGGGTTGCTTACTTTTGAAGAATTTGCATTTAGTGGGGGATTTGGTATATTTCCTGACAATGACGTGAATTCCTTAATAGCAAGGTACATTGAATTAGTAAGACCACAATCATTTTTCATGTACCATGTACAGGCGGCTGATAACGAATAAGTCGAAAACAGCAATAACATCAACAAACCAAGTAAACTAAAAACCACCGTCCATTATTTTATGGGCGGTGGACTTTTGTATTTTAAGCAAAAAACTGGTTTGAGCGGTTGCGGGCGGATTCTATCCGCCCCTACGGCGATTGGCGATTGGCGATTGGCGAGATTGAGATTGGCATTTGGCAATTTAAAAAAATTCCATTCCCAAAAAATAACTTTACATTTCCAGCAAACTGTGGTATACTAAAAAATGTAGTAAAATGCAAGGAAAAACGAACACACAAAAAAACCGAACCACCCAAAACCTAAAAATTTCCAAAAAAAAATTTAAAGTTTGTCCACTTTTCAAAGTGGCGGGGTGTGGGGC
>WRKH01000268.1 GCA_009778175.1 Turicibacter sp. | reverse complement strand
ATTTTTTTCATAGAGTTCCCTGCTGCTAGGCAAATTTTGCCTAGCAGCGTTCCTTTCTATCCAGTTTTGTTATGCGATGTTAAAATTTGATTTAGTTTTATCGATTGCTGTAAATTTAGTAATACTTTCCTTCAATGACGTTTAGTGTGGCGTTTCCACGGTTTTCAATTTGAGGATTATCTCCATAAATGTTGATTGTATTCTTAATACGATGACGTGCTATTTCGCCATCCTCATTCCAAGATGCACCCCCATCGGAATTTTCAACGGATACATCCGTGTATGGATAATCACCTCCAACATACGATAGACCACCTCGTTTGTTTTTTATTCTTATCGGCATTTTTGTTCCTCCTTCTAAAATAAATGCGGGATAAACGGCTAAAAACCGTGTTTTTGCTATCCCAATAAAATTTCGGCAAACTTATCAATGAATCCATTATATATATATATATATATATAGGGTCAAGCGGAATTTATGCACGTTATCCACAATTTTTACGCAAAAAAAGCAAATGTATTTTCACATCTGCTTTTTTCTTACGTTTACTAATTTTTTCTCCGTTTTTCGCCTATTTTTGAAATTATGGCAAAAACCCCAAAAATTTTTATCACACCCCTTGACAACAAATTTGTCCTAATGATACAATACAAATCAGTATTTAGTCATTGGTACTTGACGGATATCCCAAGGAGGCGGATATGTAATCCACAGTTATCCGCCCCGTTTATTATTTTTGCAAATAGCTTAGGAGATTAAACTTTATGAAAAACACGAAAAAAACCTTTTTAATCCCTTTAATAGTGGCCATTGTAGCCATTGTTATTGTTACGTATTCTCCGTTGGCGGCGTTTAGGCAATCTGACAACACCGCATTTACAACCGAACTAGAGGCTAGGCAAAACACCGTAATCAACTTTGCGAAAACATGGACAACCGAAGAATTAGGGCTTGACCTGCAAACACAGCAAATTTCTTTTACCGCAAGACTTAACCTAAACGCTTTAACCACAAATACTCAATCTGAAATTTGGCGGGTTGAGATAACTAACCCAACGATAACTCGCCGCAACAGTCCTTCGGTAACGGGCAGAATCGCTACACTTGACATTGACCGCATTACAGGCAACATTACCGTAATAGGAACAAGTTTTCGCGAACAGGAAATTTATGTAAACGGAGCCAACATTATAATAACCAATCTTACCGCAATAAGAACGGCGTTTCCAGAACGAGAATATTATGTATACGGTGCTAATCGCACAATAGCCGAAATAATGACCTTAAGAGCCCAGTGGTTTGAAAACGGTATGACCTGGCCAGCCGTCGAACTTTACGATATTACCGAGGTTGCCGCCATAGTTGCCAGCGAAATAACGCAAAAATTTGACATAAACCTTGACGGTGCAAGTTTTATCGTAGCTTTAGTGGGGGATTTTTGGTCAATCAATGTATTGCTAAATCCCGAACAGGTGCTAATAGGCGAATTGCCGCATATAATACCAAAATTTCATGCTCTCTTTGATTTTACGGACAACTCTATTGTTAGCTTGACCGACTTCTAAAATATAGATTGCAGTTACGTTTACAAGCATGAGGGCGGGGTTTTTAAAGACTTCGCCCTTTGCTTACACATAGCCTGCTTTATTTTGTGGATTATAGAACCAAACCCCAAAATCAACGTACCATCTGTCTGCTCGTGAATCATCCCACAAACATCCACAATAACAGTACTGACAATACTATCATTTGTGATATTTATAGTTTAGCAAGCCGCACAAAAATCCATTAAAAATTTCAGCCAATTTTCGGCAAATACCATAAACATCATTCAAAAAATCCCCTATACATATCCTCCCCCAACAAATAAACGTCCCCACTCTGATATTTCGGCTTTTGGCTAACAAATTTGGGGCGTATGCTTGCAAAAATTTCTCTTGTATCAAGGTTTAGCCCCAGATTGAAATTTTCCAATATGTTCATGCCCAAAACTCTTGCTATTTTAACATTATCGTAGTGGGGCGTGGCAATAATGGCATTTTCAACGACAATTCCGCAAAACATCAAAATTGGGATTACACGCAAATCGCACAATAAGCCGTTTTCGCTAAATCCTGAAATTGCACAGCCCTTTTCTTCTGTTATTTTGTAGCCGTTTTCGTCCGCCAAACTTTTAGACATGGTCGTGATAAAAGCCCCTGTATCAAGCAGCAAAGCAAGATTTTTTACAGGCTTGCTAGAACTGTCCACTGTCAACAATCTAATCAAAATTTTATTTTCCATGATACCAAAAATATCCCTATACGAATAATTCGCATTATAATCCATCGACAGAACCCTCCGTAAAGCCAAAAACATTTATTTCATCGGGCAAATTGATGGGCAATCCAATAACTCTGCCGTTATATTCAATCTCCAATCGCCTGTAAAGCCCTGTTTCTCTGCCTTCCAGTTCTTCATCTGCAACAACCGCAACAATCCCGCTTTCAAACCAGCCAAAAGGCGGCCCGTGCAGGTCAACTACATAAACCCACTTCCCCCTGTACTTCTCCCAAATCTCGTCTATCGTCAAACGCTCGCCGTTTTCCAAAATTTTATACATGGTGTTCTCCTTTTGCTTTATTTTGCGGACTATAACGCCAACCCTCCCAAAATCTACCCAACGTACCATCTACTTACTCGTGAATCACCCCACAAACCTCCACACTAACAGTCCTGACAACACTATTGTTCGTGATATTTATAGTGTAGCAAGTCGCACAAAAATCCATAAAATCCACTTTGACCCGTAGACATTCCCTCGTTATAGTGCTGATTGTATGTAGCTCCCTAACAATCCTTGTGGCAAGTGTCGGATTAAAACAACAATCGAGCGATGCCGCCATTCTAACCGTTTGAACGGGAGTCAGCCCAGTGTGTGCAGGCGGCGGAGTCCGAAAAATATCTGCAGGCGTAGGGAAAATGCTCAAAATGGCAAAATCGCTCCTCATATAAAAAGTGTTGACATTAAAAATCGAACCCAAACTTAACCCGTGGTCGAGGTTGCAATCTTCGTCATGTAGGTGGAGACTCCAACTTACGGCATCTTGCAAACGCAACTGCGACAAGTACACTTCCAGCAAACCCGCATTATTGACTAAAAATTGGTGCGTATTCAAATTTACGGAATTTTGAAAAGTTGTCTGCGAAGCGAGCAAACCTGCCGAAGGCAAATTTTCCGCATACAGGAATAGCAGAGCAACGGCAAGTATGGCAATAGAAATTTTTTGTTTCATATCAAAATCCTCCTCATTTTTGGCTAGACGGGCAGACTCTACAACCGCCCGATTTTGAAATTATAGCAAAAATTCTTGAAATTGTCAATCTCATAATTTTACATAAGTCAAAATTTATGCTATAATTTTCGTATGACTATAATAAGGAGTTTTCGCATTGAAACTGAAAAAACCACGCTTAGTGCTGTTTGAAGAGTATGGGCTGAACGCTCATACGATAAAATCGCTAAAATTACTGATTTTAGCGGTAGCTTTTGGTGTTGTGCATTTTAATATAATAACGGGAATCGCTCTGGCTGGCTATTTGCGGTCTATTGGGACTTCTGACTTTATTCTTGGCTTGCTCTTTGCCATTGGGCCGATTATTTCACCCATGCAGCTTGTCGCCTCGTATCTGCTCGAACGCACACGCCAGCGGAAGGCAATGCTAATCGGGGTCGGTATTCTGCAACGCTCGGCTTGGTTGCCTTTTGGGCTAGCTCCGTTTTTTATTCCCATGGAATCGTTCACGCTGCGTATTTGGATGGCGGCTCTGTTGCTGTTGATTTCGGCATTTTCCAACCCCTTTGTAAATGTGTCGTTTTTTTCGCTTGCAGCTGACCTTGTACCCGATCATATTCGTGGACGTTATTTTGCCGTAAGAATGAGGGTTTCGACCGTGTGCGGAATCTTGGGCGGCGTGTTGGTGGCTTGGCTTTTGGACAATCTTTCGCTGTATTTTAGCTATGCACTCGTGTTCGCATTAGCGGGTACAATGGGGATTTTGGACATCGTTTGCTATTTTGGCGTAAAATTCCCCGAAATGGCTAAATCCGACGAGAAAAAAGAGAATTTTTGGAAAATGCTCGGCAATGTGCTTAAAAATAAGCCGTATATGCGATTTATTGGCTTTATGACCTTTTGGTTGTTTTCGATAAACCTGTCTGCACCATTTATTTTGGTGCATCTGCGAGAGGGCGTTTTGTTGAGTAATACGCTGATTACGGTTGCTGTGCAGATACTGCCCAATATTTGCTCAGTGCTGATTTTGCCACGTTGGGGGCGGTCGTTGGACGAACATGGTAACAAGACCGTCATGCAGCTCGCCAACGGAATCTTGTGCTTTGCACCATTTTTGTGGATTTTTACGGCTAACAATCCGATTTCCATTGTGTTTATCATGTTTATTGGCATAATGCATGGATTGCTGTTGCCTGGTTTTGACTTGGGTGCGAACAATATAATGCTGAGCCACGCCCCGAAAGTCAACCGTTCCATGTATATTGCCATGTATTTTATGTGTACGTCCATTATTGGGATAGGGCTTGCAAATGTAACGGGCGGCTGGTTGCTCCAAAATGTGTTCATACACGCCGAATTGGCGAATTTCACGCTTGCGGGCGTGAATCTGACCCGATTTAATTTCCTATTTGCACTGACGGCGATTTTGCGGTGTGTGATGGTGTATATTGCGTTGCCGCGGATGATTAAAGAGGAGCGAGGCACGTCTGCAATGACGTTGTTGCGGGATATTGTCAAGCAGACAAAGAAACGTATACGGCGGATGCGGTTGAATGTTCTTGCGATGGTGCGGACGATACGGCGGCGTGGGTGGTAAGTTTTAACCCAAGCAAAAAACCACCTCGAAAGGCAGTTTCCGCAATCTTACCACTATTCCTTTGTTTTCGCTAATACTACCGACCCAAAAGGGACTCGAACCCTCGACCTCTGGCGTGACAGGCCAGCGCTCTAACCAGCTGAGCTATTGGGCCAAAAATTTTGTAAAACCTCTTTGCAAACCCCGCAAATCCCGCAAAATCTCTTTGCAAACCCCTTTGCGAATCTTGCAAACCTCACTTACAAATTAAGTATATATCATACTTTTGTTTTTGTCAAGCAATTTTGAAAAAAATTTTAAATTTTTTTTTTGACACTAATCCAGTCGAGGAAATTAGGGCATTTTAATCCCGTTCAATCCCCCAAAGCTGCCGTTCGTGGGGTATTTTGAAATTTTCGGTATCTTGTAGGGGCAAACATCCGCCCGCAAGCTAGCTAATATCCGCCCCTACACCAATATTTTCTGCTGATATACCCTGTTAAACCGCTCTATGTATGCTCAAATATTCTTTTGCAGCCAGGGCAGCGACCGCACCATCTGCGGCAGCGGTTACTAGTTGGCGAACTTTCTTCGTCCGTGCATCGCCAGCTATAAACACGCCCTTTATATTTGTATGACAATCTTCTCCGCCGATAACATACCCCGCTTCATCAAGGCTTAACTGCGGTGCAAATATAGAATTATCAGGTATTGTCCCCACCGCTACAAACACGGCACTTACCTCTACATCCTCTGTTATATCGGCTATTTTGTTATGTATCGTTACTCGATTTAAAACCTCATCGCCAACTATTTTGTCAACAACACAATCGGTCAAAAATTTCACGTTATCTTTCGCTTTGATGGCATCCATCAAGATTTTATCGGCTCTAAATTCTGCTCGGCGATGAATTATCGTTACCTTCTGGCATAAATCGGATAATACAATCGCATCCTCTATGGCAACATTGCCGCCACCCACAATAGCGACATCCTTGCCTCGATACAATGCCCCATCGCAAGTTGCACAGTAGGAAACCCCTCTTCCAGTGTACTGTTCCTCCCCAGGTACGTCCAATTTACGGGGGGTTGCACCAGTTGCTATAATGATAGCCTGTGCCTCGTGCTTGCCTTTGGAGGTTGTTATCTGTTTAATATTTCCAGCAATATCTGCCGATTTTATGGTTTCGTATACGATTTTTGCACCTAGTTCTTTTGCGTGCTTATATAGTTTCATGGAAAAATCAGCACCGCTAATTCCAGGGAGACCAGGATAATTATCAATCGCATGGGTGGTTACTATCTGCCCGCCGTAAAATGCCTTTTCAATAATAGTTACATCAAGCCCTGCACGAACGCCGTATATGGCCGCCGTAAGCCCTGCCGTACCCGCTCCCACAATAATCAAATTATTCATAGTCTACTCCAAAATCAAAAGACGTTCGTGAATCGGTACAAATTCCTTTTCCTTAGGGAAGTCAACTGGATTTCCAAAAGGCATTTGTGCAACCAAAGACCAGTTATCGGGTACACGGAATTTGGGCTTAATGGCATCGTCTATGATAGGGTTGTAGTGCTGCAAAGAAGCCCCTGCACCAGCGTTTCCGAGTGCTACCCATATATGATACTGCAACATTCCATTTGCTTGACTAGCCCACACAGGGAAGTTATCCGCATAGAGGGGGAAGTTTTCCTGTAAAGACTTGGTTACTGATACATCGTCGAAGTATAGAATAGTTCCAGCAGCCTTTCTAAAGCCCTTTATCTTCTGTTCGGTGGTTGCAAAGCTGTCCTCAGGTGTTAAATCCCTTAAAACGTCCCTTGTCGTATCCCATAGTAGATCGTGCTTTTCATCGAACAGAATTATTACCCGTGCCGATTGTGAGTTAAATGCCGAGGGCGTGTGTTTCAAGGCATGGGTTACAATTTCTTGTATTTTGTCCTGCGATATAGTCAAATTTTTATCCAAATTATAGATGCTCCGACGGCTTTCCGTCATTGCCAAAAAATTATTCATCGTAATCTCCTTATTTCAAAAATGTTTGCAAGTAGGGGCGAACGCAAAGGTTCGCCCCTACAATTTGCAGGGCTATTTTATTTCTATTTTCCAAAGTCCGTGCAGATTGCAGTATTCATAAACCGCAACGGGCTTGTCGCTTGCAATGGCAAAGGTGGCTTTAGGCTCTTCCCCTGCTTTTAACGATTTCAGCATACCGCCATGTTCAGTTTCCACATAGATAAAGGCTATATGATGTGCCTCTTCCATGGGATGCAACGTACTGCCCACAACCACGCTAACCTCATTACCCGAAACCGTAACCTCTGGTAGATGTTTTTCCGTAGCGGCTTCGGTTGTATTGGGTATCAATTCCGTCATAGTGGTAGCACAGCAAGACATAGGATGCTCGGGTCCGCTAATAAACGCTACCAAATTTTTACATTTTTGACAGATAAAAAATTTTTGTGTTTTCATATGAAATTA
Organism: Turicibacter sp.; assembly: GCA_009778175.1. Taxonomy (GTDB): domain Bacteria; phylum Bacillota; class Clostridia; order Lachnospirales; family WQUN01; genus WRKH01. The sequence goes on along the minus strand of WRKH01000268.1, from coordinate 5,883 downwards.
CCTCCATTTTCAAATTACATGGCTACCTACAAACCTGCTTTTCTGGTAGCCCAACTCCTTTTATCATACATTGGGAAAGGGGTTTACAAATATGCGTGAACCCAGCTCTTTATCTAGGTTTAGCAGCATGGAGCTGTCATCACCTATCATACGCACCTTGTTCAAAATATCGCCAGCAGTCGATTCTTCCTCTATTTGCTCTTTTACATACCAAAGTATAAACTGGTAGCTTGCGTGATCGTGCTCCTGCATTGCAAGGGTCGCTATTTCATTTATTTTAGCAGTTACCGACTTTTCGTGGGTAAGCACCGCTTCGAATAAATCGATTGCACTGCCAAAGGTCGCTGGCGGAGCCTCTATCGGCAATAATACTGGCGTAACTCCACATTCTAAAAGATAGTGGTACATATTCACACCATGTGCCATTTCCTCCTGCGATTGTGCGTAAAACCAATGAGATATACCCTTAAATCCCAACGTATCCGCAACAGTAGACATGGATAGGTACAGGTATGCCGAATAAAATTCAGCGTTTATCTGATTACTTATGGCTTTTGTAATTTTTTCACCTAACATTTGAAACCTCCTCGTTATGCCGAAAACCGTGGGGCTCTGGTTGCTCCGCAAACGCCTAAACGGTGTCCACTGGGCACCAAGTGCCCCCACACCCCTCTGGGGGCGTACCCCCAGACCCGCTCGTTTCGTGATTTTTATATTGGTTTACGCTTAAACGACCATGACATACGCCCTCAATCACGACCGTCCAAAACCTCCCAAACTCGCAAACCAAAAATCTAACTATAGTATATCACAACAAAAACAAAATCGCAAAATAAAAATTTTTAAATTTGTCCAAAAGTAGTCCCGTGGATTGTTGCGGAGTAGAATCCTGCGGTTTTAAGGTTTTTCAAGACTAATCCTTCCTAGTAAGCCCGCTCTAAATTCGTCTAAAACTGTAATGGCAGCCCTTTCCAAGTTAGGTATATTGCCCTTTAGTTTAAAACCTCGCTTCATGGCTATGGATTCGAGTAGCTTTTGGGAATCTGTAATTTCATCTAGTTTGTAGCGGTCTAGGAGGGATTGCGGTCTGCTTGTTGCAATCCTTTCGAGAAAGATAGTAGCTAGAGTAACATTATCCAAAATATTATCGTTTAACGCACCTGTAAACGCCAAATTTTCAGCCACATTGGGGTCTTCGAACTTAGGCCACAAAACCCCTGGAGTGTCCAACAAATCGAAATCATTTGCCACTTTAACCCATTGTTTGCCACGGGTGACTCCTGGGCGATCTGCTGTAGCGGTAGGCTTGCCGCCGCGTTTCGACATAAGAGAGAGGGAATTGATCAAAGTAGATTTCCCAACATTAGGAATACCCACAACCATAGCTCGTATAGAAACCGTGAGGCGACCGCGGCTTTTTTGTTGTGCAATTTTATCCTTCATCACGGTACGAACAAGCTCCGATAAATTAGCGGCTATTTTGCCGTCTTTAGAATTAACCGCCAAAATATGAAAATCTCGGGCTTTATAGTAGTCTTTCCATAGATTCGTTGTGTGTTCGTCCGCAAGATCCGATTTGTTTAGCAAAATAAGACGTTTTTTGCTTTTTGCAAATTCGTCTATATCGGGGTTTTTGCTGCTATAGGGGATGCGGGCATCCAAGAGTTCAATAACAATATCGACCAAGGATAAATTAGCAAGAATCATGCGTTTAGTCTTGGTCATATGACCTGGATACCATTGTATATTCATCTACACTCGCCCGAATCTGTTAAACGGCCAAAAGCGGATAACCACCCGCCCCAGCATATCCCGTTCTCTTATCGAGCCTACCTCCTCATAGCGACTGTCTTTACTGGCGTTCCTGTTGTCGCCCAAAACGAAAAATTCGTCTTCGCCAATAGTTAGGGGAAACCCTCTATTGCCCATGGAAAAGAGATCTATCTGAGCAAAAACATAGGTCGGTATTTCGCCGTTTATTATAAATTGGTTATCGCTAAAATCCACGACATCGCCAGGCACTGCCATAATTCTTTTAATATAGTATTCGGAAGGATTACCTCTAAAGGGGAAGGCTATAATATCGCCCACCCTAGGCTCGCCAAAGACAAAACCCAATCTGGAAAGTATGACAAAATCGCCATGGCTCAAGGTCGGCTCCATGGAATGACCATTAACATCTGCAACCCTAAAGATGAAGGTTCTTATAAAGAGGAACAGAATGAAAGCGGCAATTATTGCGATTAGCCACTCCACCAAATTTTTTACGATTGGGTTTTTAATATTTTTAGTAAGCATTACGATTTTTTGAAGATCGCTTCTTTAACCTTGGCGGCTTTACCAATGCGTCCACGCAGGTAGAACAATTTGGCTCGCCTTACAACGCCACGGCGTACGACCTCTACATTAGTTACTCTGGGGGAATGGATGAGCCATGTTTTTTCAACCCCAACCCCGTGTGAAAGCCTACGTACTGTAAAGGTTTCGCGCGGTCCTCCATTTTGGCGTTTAATCACAACGCCTTCAAAGATTTGTATGCGTTCCTTTGAGCCTTCTACAATTTTACCATGCACTCGCACGGTATCGCCCACTTTAAATTCGGGCAGTTCGGGTTTCATCTGTGTTGCTTCAAATTCTTTTATTAAGCTATTCATATAATTTTGGCAACCATGTTGCCGTCCTCCTAAAAATTTTTTGACATTCGTCTAACTAATACTCTAACACACACACACCACACTAGTCAAGTATTACACACCAATTTTTTTGAAAAAAATAAAACCGTGGGAATAAAACCGTGGGGCTCTGCCCCACACCCCGCAAGGGGCGCGCCCCTTGACCCGCTTGTTCGCATTTTTTGTTCTCTTGACAAACGTTTGGGAATTGCATTTTTTCCGTGCGGGCGGATATTATCCGCTCGCCGCCTACAATCGCAAAAATCACGGGTGGGTTGTATCCATTCTCTAGTCCAATTTTAAGCCTTCAAGCAGTTGTTTCAATTTGCTGGCCTCTTCATTGGATAGTGTAACCCCTTTGCCTACTTTGGCACGCTCGGGAGCCCATTCTCTTATATCAAATTTAGGATTGCCGCCACTCCAACTTATCAGATTAAGCTCCTTTTTCCAACCGCTAGTTCTCTCCGATAGAACGCCGATTTGCTCGACTATCTCATATTTTACCTCTGCCATATTTTCCTCCCATTCCTCGATCATCCCCGATTCCCGACTGACATTGTACGATTATAACACATCGAAAGAAAAAAGCAAAATATATTTTTGGCTGTCCGAACACAAATTTTTTTGCCTTTTTCCAAAGATAGCGTTATAATGGTAGTAGATTAGATTTTGAAAGAACACTAAGCCTTGACCCGCTAGCTTTAGCTGGTGGGAGAGTTCACAGCATGAAAGGACAGCCATGTTAGCATTAGAAGAAGTACAAAAGCAGCTAAGCCCATATAGAGAGAGATTGACAGAGATGGGGAACTCCCTTTGACGTGGCAGCCTTACGCCTAAAGATAACCGAGCTTGAAACGCAGACCACTGTCCCCAATTTTTGGAACGACCCGACGGAATCGCAAAGACTGCTACAGCAGATTAAAATTCTACGCAATCAAGTAGAAACTTTCGAGAAGCTAGAGGGTTTGTTTGATGATGCCACCACAATCACCCAACTCGGTATCGAGGAGAACGATGAATCCGTTATAGGCGAAGCGGTTGGTCTTTCACGTCTTTTTATTGAAAAATACGACCTCTTTCGTACCGCCATACTACTAAATGGCGAGTATGATAGGAATAACGCTATTTTAACGCTCCATTCGGGGGCGGGCGGCACTGAGGCTTGCGATTGGGTGGCTATGCTCCTGAGAATGTACGCAAAATGGGCGGAAAAAAGAGAATACACTTTTGAAATATTGGACATTTTGGACGGAGAAGAGGCGGGCGTTAAGTCTGTTACCTTTCAGGTAAGCGGCGAAAACGCTTTCGGCTACACGCAATCTGAAAAGGGTGTGCATCGACTGATTCGCCTCTCCCCATTCGACTCCTCTGGACGAAGGCACACCTCTTTTGCCTCTTGCGATGTCATGCCAGAGTTAAACGATGATGTGGAAATCGATATAAATCCCGAAGATCTCCGTATCGACACTTATCGTTCGGGCGGTGCGGGCGGTCAGCACGTGAACAAGACAGAATCCGCCATCCGCATAACACATTTGCCGACAGGTCTTGTTGCTAGTTGCCAAAATGAACGTAGCCAATTCCAAAACCGTGATCGTGCAATGAAGATGTTAAAAGCAAAACTACACGCATTAAAATTAGAAGAGCAAAGTTCAAAATTGGACGACATACGCGGCGAAATAAAGGACATTTCCTGGGGCAGCCAAATTCGTTCATACATATTCCACCCCTACAATATGGTAAAAGATCACCGTACAAATGCCGAAACAGGTAATGTTACTCAAATCATGGACGGAGGTCTCGACATTTTCATAAACGCTTATTTGATTTGGAATCACCAACGAAATAGGTAAAAAAAGAGGTAAAAAGTGGCGGGCGGATAATATTAATGTCATTAACTTTAACGATTTATAGGGACGGACGGGCGAACTCTGTTCGCCCACAATTTTAAGTTAATGACAGTAGGATAATATCCGCCCCTACGAGATACCGAAAATTTGGCAGACACGCCCCTTTAACTTGAAATAACATAAAAAGATGCGGGTCTGGGGTCGCGCCCCCAGCGGGGTTTGGGGCAGAGCCCCACGGTTTTAGGTGTTGATATGATTGAGGTTAGTTTGACGAAAAACCATGTTGGGCGGCGTTTTGATAAGTTTTTGTGCTCTTATTTTGCCCTTGCTCCGAAACAAGTCGTCTATAAATTGTTGCGTAAAAAGCGGATAAAATTAAATGGGTGCAGAGCGAATGGCGATGAGATAACAGCATTGGGCGATAAAGTAATGTTTTATCTTTCACAAGAGACGTTTGACAGTTTTCGTAAACCGTTGAAAAATGCCGAAAATATGAGTGTGCTTGATAAGGAAGCTATTGTGTACGAAGACGAATACATTTTGTTGATAAATAAGCCAGTCGGGCTTCTCACGCATCCTAGCAAACCCGATGAAGATAGCCTCTCGGGGCGTGTGGCAAGGTATTTGAATTTGCAGGGAGATGATTTTTCGGCTCTGTGTAATCGGCTAGACCGTAACACTAGCGGGCTTGTGGCTTGTGGTAAGGATATGGCAGCAGTGCAGGCTTTGAACGCAATTTTTGCTAAACGGCAGATAATTAAAACTTATATCGCCGTGGTATGTGGGAGATTGCAGGGAGTCGGGCATTTGCGGGGCTATATTCATAAGGACATAGCCGCCAATCGATCGTATATCTCAAAAAATGGCAAAACGCCAGTACATACAGAATATGCGACGCTAAGCACAGGATTAGAATTTTCAACGGTAAAAATAATCCTGCACACGGGTAAATCTCATCAAATACGGGCACATTTTGAAAGTATCGGGCATCCTCTTGCAGGAGATAAAAAATACGGCGGCAAACCATACAAGGGTAGTCTTGGGCAAATGCTACACTGCTCATCATTTTGTTTTCTGCAAACGGATGGGATTTTAGGATACCTGTCAAAACAGACATTTACAACCCCAACGCCCCCGCTCTTTTTGCAAAAAAATAGCAAAAATTAAAATGACTACCCAACTTAACTCGTTATATCGCCAAATCATGAGTTATCTGAGTAGCCATGATATAAAAAATCAAAAAACGAGCGGGTCTGGGGGCGCACCCCCATAAGCACTAACATAACCCCCACCTCAAGAAAAGATAAAAAAGAGGTAAAAAAATGAAGCTAACCAATCTAAACATAGAAGAGTTAATAAAA
>WRKH01000267.1 GCA_009778175.1 Turicibacter sp. | reverse complement strand
CTTTTCAAAGTGGCGGGGTCTGGGGCTGGCCCCAGCGGGGTTCGGGGCAGAGCCCCGAGGTCTTAATCTTGCAATTTTTGCAGTCTGGTTTTTTTGCACTGCAAACCCTTCTGCCGTGAGTTATTAGCTGTTGGTTGATGGAAATCCAGTGTGTCTTGGGAAGAATACGCATCAAATCAAATTCAATCTTCGTTGGATCTTTTGAAACCGTTAAACCAAGCCTCGTCGATATACGCTTTACATGAGTGTCCACTACTATGGACGGAATGTTAAAAATATGATTCCGTACCACGTTCGCCGTCTTGCGCCCCACCCCAGGCAGAGCAGTCAGCAACTCAATATCGCTCGGCAAAATCGCATTATGAGTATCTATAAGAATGTTAGCCGCCGCAATTATATGAGCAGCCTTCATTCGGAAAAAACCCGTTGAATATATATCGGCACAAAGTTCGTCAAAATCAGCACCAGCAAAATCGGATAATTCAGGATATTTTTCAAATAAAGCAAGCGTTACCCCATTTACCCGTTCATCTGTGCATTGAGCACTCAAAATTGTAGCAAAAAGCAACTGCCAAGGTTTTTCGGTATCGTAATGCAGGAAACACACCCCGTCATAAGGGTATAGCTCGTCCAATAACTCCAGCAGCTTCCGAATTTTAACCTTATCCATCAATCCTCCTTGATAAGCCCGAGATTATAGGCGTTCAACAACTCTTTCAAATCGTTTATCTCCTCCTTTATCTCAGCTCCCATGTCCGTGTCCTTTACTCGCCGCCTGTTGTTGAACTGTTCGACAAAAATCGTGTCCGATACAATATCGGTCTCATTTTCGATCGCATCCTTTGCAGAGAGGAACGAATTGTGCTGTGCCAAAAAAAGCCCGCGCGAATTGTATATTAAAGTGTACCCCGCTATCCCCGTCTCCTGATGGTATGCCCGTGCAAATCCGCCATCTATAACTATCATCTTGCCCCCAGCCTTAATCGGATTTTCACCCCGCACCGCCTTTACTGGAACATGGCCGTTCACAATCCTAGAACCCTCGCTCAACCCAAATTCCGATAGTATCGTAGACATAGCAACTTCACTATTGTTTAGGCTGTAGTAAACATTTTTTTCCTCTATATGCAGCTCCTTGTCCTTGAGAAAATAGCGTTCAAAAGTGGCTGCCTTGTTTTTGCCAAACAACGGAGAATCAGGCCCGCACCATAAATACCACATGGCATCTAGCCCACGTTTCTTATCTTTTGACCCCTCCTTGGAAAAATACGCCCGCCTTGCCAAATCATCAAAAGCATCCAAAAAAGCTCGTCCCCCCACATCTCGCCCCAAAATATTGGCACTCTTAAACTCGGTTTCGGAAACCATGGGTATACAGCCGTGAAACAACAGGTTTCCGTTAAATATCTTGTACATCGAACCCTTGTTGTAAAAAAATCGGGTATGTTGCTGGAGTTTGGAGCTGTTTTTGAAAGAAATTGCAATCTTATCCATAACTTCCCGCTCGTCCTTGCTCAATTTTGTAGGGTCGGCAGGGTTAATCGTTGGAAAATAAGTATCCAAAAGGGAATGTGTTACACCGTTCAATTCTATCGTGTTAAGCTCGAAATCTATCCTATTCAGCATAAGGCGATGCTGCATATTGTAGTCTGCGTGCCTAGCTATCAGCTGTTCTTCCAGTTTTAGCTGGATTACCGTTATCGCCTTGTGCATCTTCGCAATCAACGCTTGATCTTTTTTAGATTTGTTAGAATTTCTGGGCATAAAAGCATCACAAGGGTCGTCAGCATAATATTCTAATGCAAAGGTGGCAAGCGGAATTAAGTTTATCCCATAATCCTCCTCGATAGTCTCCAAATTATCGTAACGTGCTTGAATACGTATAACATTGGCAATACAGGCATCACTGCCCGCCGCCGCCGCCATCCAAACTATGTCATGATTCCCCCATTGTATGTCTATTGCATGGTACGAGGTCAGCATATCCAAAATCTTTGCCGCACCCCGACCCCTATCGAATATATCGCCTATAATATGCAGATGCCCAATGGATAAATGCCCAATAACCGTAGAAATGGCTATAATAAACCTATCCGAGCAATCTAATGCGACTACGCTATCCACTATTTCGCTATAATATTCCTGTTTATGACGTGTATCGTCTTCATATATCATTTCCTCCAATATGGTGGAAAAATCACTGGGCAAAACGGAGCGTATTTTGTCCTTAGTATGTTTTTCGCAGACCCTACGGCACAATTTCAGCATACGGAAGATTTGTATGCGATACCATTCTTTTTCGTCATTATAAAATTCGGGTTTTTGCTTTATATACTCCAATTTTTCCTCGGGATAGTAGACCAAAGTCGCCAAATTCCGTTTCTCCGCCGCCATGAGCGAATTACCAAAGATTTCCTCGATATAATTTTTTATTACCCCTGACGCATTTTTCAGCACGTGCTGAAAATTTTCATCTTCGCCATGTATATCCGACAAAAAATGCTCCGTAATTTTCGGCAGGTTCAATGTTGCGGAAAGATTTATTATCTTCGTAGAAACCGCACCATTATTCCTATACCTAGACGACAACAATTTCAAATACTTCAACTTTCTCTCATCCATAAAAACTACCTCCTAAGACCGTGGGACTCTGCCCCACACCCCGCTGGGCTCTGCCCAGACCCGCAAGGGGCTCTGCCCCTTGACCCCGCTGGGGCCAGCCCCAGACCCCGCTGGGGGCGCGCCCCCAGACCCGCACCTTTTTTGTTTAAATTATAGCTTAAAATATTGGTTTTGCATAGTTTTTTTGGCGGGCTCAAAAAAATAATTAACAAGTTGTTGACAAAATGTTAAATATGTGTTAATATTATTTTGTACTCGGTTATGGGTACTGAAAGAGGGGGCTACTTGCGAGGTTGTCGAGCCTGTTAGGGCAAAAAGTAGCCTATGGTTAATTTATTTAAGGAGGAAATAATATGCGAAAGTTTGGATTACTTGCGTTGGTGGCGATGGTGGCTTTGGTTTTTGGATCTTTGTCAGCATATGCTGCTAATGCGGCACGTAGTAATACCGTTAGAGTGTTTGAAAATAACCGCACGGCGGTACATCAAACGTATGCTCGTACACTAGGGGAATTCCTTGAGGAAATAGGGCTTGAAATAGGCCCTAATGATTACATATCACATCGCCACCCTTCTGTACGTATAGAGAATCACCTGGCACTAACGGTAATTAGAGGTTTTTATGTTGATGTTGTCATCGATGGGGAGTTGGAGCAGGTTAATGTACCCCCTGAGGCGACTGTCGAGATTTTGCTTGAGATTTTACAAGCTGAAATCGATGTAGAGGTGCTTTTTGAGGGCGATTTGGACAAGGTTTTGGATGAGGACTCTCTCATCGAAGTCTTTACCAGACGTACTGAATTTGAGACCACAAACGCTGAAATACCATATCAAACCGAGCGAGTATACAGTTATGCTCTATACGTGGGCGAAGAGGAAATAACTCAAGAGGGTACTAGGGGCGAATTATGGCGTAAATACGAGATAATTTTCATAGGCGATGAAGAGGAATCCCGTGAGCGGATAGATGAGCTTTTTACTGAGCCTATCCCAAGAATAATACAAATCGGCACAAGAGAGCCATTCGTAGAGCCAGAACCCGAACCCGAGCCTGAAGCGATAGTCTTTGAACTAGGTGCTTTGACCGATACCAGCTCGCCAAGTTTCAGATATGTGAGGCGTGTCGTCATGGAAGCAACGGCGTACACCGCTAGACCAGGTGCACGTACCGCATCAGGCAGACCTGTCGAACACGGTCTTGTTGCCGTAGATCCCAATGTTATACCCCTAGGCACACTTCTATACGTTGAAAATTATGGCTTTGCACTGGCTGCAGATACTGGCGGCGTGATAAGAGGCTACAAAATCGACCTTTTCATGTACACTAGATCGGAAGCTCTCCGTTTCGGCAGAAGAAACGTGGTAGTTTTCATACTAGAATAAAAACCAAAAACCACAAAGAGGAAAGAGGGCGGGTGTCCAATAAACACCCGCCCTCTATAAACATCACTTAGCTTTGGCTGGGTACAGTTTTTTTGATGGTTTTTGCGTATTGAAAATGTTTAGTTCGTGTAAAAATTTGACAACAGTTTTAATTTGTGGTACATTGTTATTATAAAAATTTGAAAGGGGTCTGAAAATGGCAACTATAACGTATGATAGGACAATACCAGTAAATCAAGAAGAAGCCGAACGTTGGGCAGAGATAGCCGACCGCCCAGCCGTGCCGCTGCCTGACGATGACGGCGAATGGGAAGAAAGTTTGAGAAGAGGTAGAGAATGGATAAAAAACTTTTCCAAACAGTCAAATTGATTGACATTGAGCCAAACACGGAAATTGAAACTCACGTAAAAAACGCCATGCAAAGTTTCCGTTGCAGAGATGCTGATGTAGAAAATTTCTTGAAGCATAAAGCCTTTGACTTTGAAAGGCGTAACAAAAGCCGCACGTATCTGATTTTTGATGATAAAAATCTTGTTGCTTACTATACGCTCTCTTTGTATTCTTTAGTTTTTGACGAAACTACATCTAAAAATCTTGTAAAGAAGATAGACGGATTTTCAAAAAGTGTTCAATCAGTTGGAATTATACTAATTGGGCAACTCGGCAAGGACTTTGACCTTGGTAAAAATATTTCGGGGACTTATTTGCTTGATAGGTGTTTACGCGCTATTACTGACGTGCAAAGAATCGCAGGCGGACGTTACACAATGATAGAATGTGCAGAAATTCCAAAAGTAGTGCAGTTTTACAAAAATAACGGCTTTGAAGTGTTGAGAAAGATTGACGACAAATATTTACGCATGATAAAAAAATTGTAAATCTTAATCCTCCATTTTTGGGGGATTTTTTCAAAAAACGGCGAAATCGCAAGAAAAAATTAACAATTGTAAGAAAAAAGCAGATGTGAAAACATATTTGCTTTTTTTGTGCAAAAATTATGGATAAAATGCATAAATCCCGCTTGACCCTATATATATAATAGGCTGGATTTTACAGGTGGTGAGCCTTTAGTAAGGGAAGATTTGGACAAGTTGATTGAGGCGGCTCAAAAGAATAGTATAAGCACAATCATCACAACAAATAATCTCTTGGCCTGTTGAATCCGCAAATGGGTTTGTAGGAGCAGTAGTTGCAAGGGGAAGTCTTGTTGAGCTTTTGTGTTTTTTGAGGAGATATCTCGCCAGCTAGTAGTCGTTGACCGATTTTAGTTACTTGAACCTCTACCTGCTTGCAAAGATCGCCGAAATCTCGCTCGCTTAAAACGGAAGACCTGCTGTCAAAATCTCCATCCCTCTTTATGTTTACAGGTATAACAATAGATTTGCTAGGGGCAATTTTAAGCGAATCATCCATGCCCAAAATGGAATCCCTGCGAGTCGTCGCCAATCCCGACATCTTGAAATCTTTTAATAATAACTCCTCACGCTCCTCCAAGGTCGGTATATGCTCGCAGTTGAAAATCGGGTCTTTTATGTTAAAATAAAATACACCCGCAGGTTTTAAAGCTTGCGTTTTAGCTAACTCGTTTGCATATAGCAAAAGCTGTATCTGTGTCCCGTCTTCTACCCTGTCCCTCGAAAATCTCACATTGCCCGTCTTGTAATCGATTATCTTAAAATATTCATCGTCCATCAGATCTAGCCGATCCATCACTCCCGTTATGGTCATCTCCTTTGTAGGGCTTAATGCTATCACAGACTCCCCGAATTTAGCCTCTATCCCAGATACCTTGAAAGCCCCTCGCATATATTGTCGGCATAACGCCCATAACGATACCGTACACACTCGCTTTATCTGCTCCAATATGTATAAATGCCTTGCACTGCTCTGCAATACATGGTTCTCTTTGGCTAAAATGGCAGCTTCAGCATAGCTATCAACTATCCCTTCCAAATCGGAATAACTCGCCCTGTGCCAATTTTCCGTCTCTGTCAATTCGCTCGTGGCTTTTGCTAAAATATCATGGTAAAATATCCCCAAATCCATATTGCCAACCTTATAAATAGCCCGCTCCCTTGCGTTCAAATTGTATTGCAAAAAATACGAAAATGGACAACGCACATAGCTTTCCAATTTCGAGGCGGAGGTCGTAAATTTATCTCCATATAATTCCTCCACACTCTCGGCGGATAATGGCAAAATTTCAATGCTACCCCCCGTTTTTTCCACATTTTCCACATTTCCCATGGTGTAATCTGCAAATTGAACCTGCAACGAGGGCAGTAATTGCATTAGTTTGTTGATGATGGGAGAAGGTCGCAATGATCTGCCCTTAGAATCCACTAGGCTATACGAGAGCGTCAAACTCTCTTTAGGCTGCGATAATGCGATATATAAAGCCATATTTCTATCACTCACTCGGCGTTGAATCACGGGAGCTATATTTAATCCGCCAGAGTTAAGAGTTGTCCGTTCGTCCTCTGTTATTAGGCTTGTTCTAGTGGCGGGCGGCGGTAATTTTGTGTCGTTAGCCCCCAAAACCCACAAAGCCTTTATCTTTGGATAACGAGAACGCATAATATCCCCCATAACCACCTGATTCAAAGACGGCGGTATTATGCCCATATCGGTAGATTTTAAGCCAGTCTCCAATAATTCTGTAAAAGCCTGCAAATTCAATACATCATCGCCCAAAATCTCTACCATTTTATCAAATACTTCGGTCGTCCTTGCCCAAATTTGCCTATGACTCTGCCTTTCCTCGCCAGTTTCGGGGCTTTCTTCCAATAGCAGCATTAAAGTATCGGTAACATTTAGCGAATAGAGCCATGTATAGATGTGATTGGCAAAATCCCTTACGGTCGCTTTGGTCTTAGCCGTTATATGCTCGGTTAAAGGGGACATAATTTCCAGCAATTTGAGCCGTATATCGTTCATCTCCGCATTTTTCCAGTTTGTACGCCAACGCCAGCCCTTAATGCCATAGGCAAGCACATGATTTTCAAGCCTATCGATATCCGATTGAGAAATAACAAAACCCGTTTTAAGCAGCCTAAAAACCCCCTCATACTGCCAATCCCAAACGATTATATCCAAAGCAGCTCGTATAAGCTCTGTCAAGGGGTGGGACATTAGGCTTATTTTGCTATCCACAAACAGCGGTATATTACGCATCCTAAAGATATTTTTGGCTAATTTTTCATACTCCGCCAAATCACCGCACATCACGGCAATATCTCTAAACGTATAGCCTTCCTTCGTTAGCTCCAAAATCCAATTTGCCAAACAATTAAGCTCCGCAGCCTTATTTGAGGTCGCCACTACCTTGACAGTTTCGTTTTCGTCGGTAAAAGGACTTTTTTGAGGGTCGTGAAAACCTGTGATAATACGTTTTATAGCGGGATTTTGGGTGCGGTGTATATCGTGTAATAGTATGGGTTTTTCTAGCGGCACATTCAAGTTGGCTGCTAGTTCGGACAGGATACGCATCGTGTATTTGCTCGTATGAAAAAAATCGTAATCATCTAATACATTGTCAATTTCCGCTGTATCCATGGTCAGGGTAACGGTGGTATTTTTTGCTGCTTTCATTATGCGGCTTATTACTCGCTGCTCTTGAGGCGTAAAATTATTGAAGCCGTCTATCCAAAATTCGGCATTTGAAAAATAGCTAAAATCAGTAGACTCACTAGCCAACAAATCCAAAATTTCATTTGCCACCAAAAATCTGTTGTCGATATTAGCCTTGTACTGCTCATAAATCAGCGATAAATCCTTTAGTTTAGCGGATAGTGTTGATTTTGTACGCAGGGCGTGTACCTCCAAGTCGGATGGGAGGACTATATGTTCGGAAAATTCTGTTATCGTTTTGGAAAGATTGTCAATAAAGCCAGGCATATCGATTGAATGGGCATAAAAAGCCAAGTCGCAGTCTTTTAAGATTCTGCGAAGCAACATATGTTTTCCAGTATCGTTAAGGCGTTTTATAGGTACGCCGCCATTGCGGGCGAACACACGGTATGCTAATCTTGAAAAACTAAGGGCTTGCACTTGCATAATAGCATCTTTGGGCGAATGTTGTATCAACATTCGTTCAGCTTCGAGCGAAGATTGTTCTGGAACTATATAAATAAGCGGAGAGGAGACAGTTAGTTTGGCTGCAATATCATCTAGGCAAAATTTTGTTTTGCCCGTACCCGACAGCCCTAGCACAAATTTCATAGCCATTAGTCTTTGAGCACCCTAATAAATTTATGTTTGATATTGTCAAACTCATCCGCCTCTGGATTTTGCTGGGTATATGTTATATTCATATTATCGTCCTTAAAGCGAGGCACAAGGTGCAAGTGGAAATGATTAACGGTTTGACCTGCAACGGGGCCGTTATTTTGTATTACATTAATCCCGTCAAAATCCATAATTTGCGTCATAGCCTTTGCGATACGTTGTGCCATGGGGAACAGGCGTTTACTTTCCTCTTCGCCCAAATCAAAAATATCGGCACTATGTATTTTGGGCAAGATAAGCACATGACCCAGGCATTTAGGAAATTTATCCAGCATCACAAAAAGATACTCATCCTCATATATCCCATAAGACGGTATCTCCCCCCTAACTATAGAACAAAACAAACAATCCACAAAAACTCCTCCTTAAGACCGCTGGGCTCTGCCCAGACCCGCAAGGGGCTCTGCCCCTTGACCCCGCTGGGGGCGCGCCCCCAGACCCGCACCTTTTATTATTTTTATTTTACAGCGATTGCGATGTTATGTCAAATTTTGAGTTGCTTAATTTTTCAAATTTGACTACCCGAAATGTCTCATAATTTGGGATACCTTAGCGTAGGGCGGATAGAATCCGCCCGTGCGGCTTGCGGGCAGATTCCATCTACTGTAATTAATTTAAATGTTCGAGAGTGAACAATGCTTGTTTTGTCCCTGCAAGTTTGAACGTAGGGTACGGGCTTGCCCGTACCGTTTTTGGCAATTTATATACCCAAAGCTAATGATAATATCCACCCCTACGCTGATGTTTTAACTTGTTGAATATATCTTCTAAAATTTTCTATTGTTAGACTTTTTGCGATCGTTGATTTTTTTGATTAAAAGGAGTTAGATTTGGTAAAGAGTGGAATTTTACATAATTTTTAATAAAATTTTTACAAATTTTATGTGCATTTTTAATGAATATTTTATTAAAAAATTGAAAAAGCATAGCATTATACGGAACAATACATAAAATTATATTTTAGATATTGAATATTTTTATGTAATATAACTAAAAATTTATCAAAAATACTTAAATTTGTTATCAAAAAATTTTTGAGTGTTTGACAAATAAGTTTTGGTGTTATATAATGCAATTAGTAAATCGGTTTTGAGTCTTCGCCTAGTCATTTCACGAGGAAATGGAGGTTGATGGTCTAATATATCCAAATAGGTACTCTTACAAGGAATTGCTAGAAACAAAAGAAAAAATCGAGGTCGAGCATTTAAAAAATCCTGAAAGTGAAATTTTTAGCAATGTGATAGCATACGGTATTAGCGATAAAGAAAATTTGGTTTTTGTTGAAATGGAGGATTTAAGTAAGGAAAAAATACAACAATTTATAGATGATGTGGTGGATTCTTCGTTAGTCGTCTTTAGGCAATCTGAGAGAATTGAAGCACAAGCTACCATGAATCCTGGCGGCAGAGTAACAAATAATTGGAATTCAACAGCTGGATTCAGATGTCTTTTTGGTAACATTCGTGGATTTATTATGAGTGGTCATGGCAGTAGACTTAATGACAACATTATGATAAACAATTCCCATGTTGGAACAGTAATTGCTTGGCGATGGCAGGGTTCTGTGGATGCAGCCTTTGTGCAAGTAGTAAATAATGTTGAATTGTCAAATCTTATGCCTCAAACAAATACTGCTATAGGTCCCGCAATAGCTACATCGATACAAGGTATGCTTGTATTTCAAATTGGCATAAGTACGGGATTGACTAGTGGTACTGTAACGGCTACAAATGTAAATATAACTGTAACTCAACCTCAAGGTAATTTTACCGTTGGTGTACCAATGACTAATTTGGTAAGAGCCACATATAACGCTACATCTGGAGATAGTGGTGGACCTGTCTATCAACATTCAGGAAATCAAAGAAACATTTTAGGCATTCATGTCGCATCTGGTGGTCATTATGGAACAGCGAATAACATCAGAAGTGCGATTCAAATTACGCCATTTTAGTTAGTAGGTAGGTGCTAACATGAACAAAAGAAATATAGCTGTATTCGTTGGGGTTGCGTTTGTATTCTTGGCATTGATAATAATTTTTGTTGACTATGAGACAGCTAGTTTGCCTGAATCGAATGATTTTCATACCGTTGACAGCGATGTAAACGAAGTAGACGAAGATTTTTATAATGTTGCAGACGAGATAGATGTGGCAATTTTGACTGATTTGAGACGGGCATCTCGACTCCATGTAAATGAGAATTTGCTAAACATTGTAGAGTTACAAATTGAAGAAAATTTACCAAACGGCTTGCCGTCAAGTATTACCCTAGTGAATGGTACAGAAAATGATATATATGTAGCTAATAGACACTCTTTGGAATATTTTTCGGACGGCGAATGGTATGAGATTGAGTTTTTGGGTATGGCTTTTGCAGATGTGCTGTTGACTCTTCCAGCGGGCGATGTATCGATTTTTACAATTCAATGGGATTTTTTACCAGCTATTGCCGAAGGTGGATTTTATCGTGTACGGACGCATTTTTTTGAAACTCTTCCAAATGCTGCATATGACGGAGTTAGGACACGCCCATACGATATAGTAGTGGAATTTGCAACGTAAATTGTTAGCCTTATAGTGTGAATAAATTGCCAAAAAACATTGCCTATTTTTGATAGGTGATGTTTTTTGGCTTTTGCATAAGCACGTGCTACAATGTATTTGAGGAATTAAGTTAATGACAGCGGATACTATCCGCCCCCCACAAAATGTCGAAAATTCGAACACATGAATTGGCTAGAGATTCATATTTCCAAAAAATTTGTATTAGTTGAGTTTTTGGCTTATAATAACAGATGTTGCCCTTAAAAAATTTTTAGGCTCACCCTAAACCCCCATAAATGTAAAAAACATAACAAACGAGCGGGTCTGGGGGCGCGCCCCCAGCGGGGTGTGGGGCAGAGCCCCACGGTCTTGAGGTGTGGGGCAGAGTTCCACGGTCTTGAAAGGATATGAGTATGGATAAGAAAAATATATTGGTACTGTTTGGTGGTGTGTCGCCGGAGCATGAAATTTCTAAAATTTCAGCCGATACGATTCTGCGACACCTTTCTGAAGAAAAATATCGTATTGTGCCCGTCTATATAACGAAAAATGGTAAATGGCTGCTGTATGAAGGTGCGATTGACCATGTAAAAAATATAGCACTGGAAAAATTTGGTACTCCCGCCGTGCTAAGCCCCGATCGCATAAATAGAGGGCTGTTACGCATAGTTGGCGATAAGGTCAAAACCATACCGATAGATGCGGTGTTTCCTGTGCTGCATGGCGAAAATGGAGAAGATGGTACAATACAAGGCTTGGCAGCACTCGCTGGACTCCCCTGCGTAGGCTCGGGTACTTTGGCAGCTGCAGCCTGTATGGATAAAGCCTTTACTCGCATGATTGCCGCACATATCGGATTACTCCAGACGAAATATCTGGTCTTTGATAAAACAGTGGACTACAAAGCTGCTGCAACACGCATAAGAAAATCTCTAGGCCTGCCCTGCTTTATCAAACCTGCCTCCGCTGGCTCATCATTGGGAATAACAAAGGCTCTTGATAGAGCAACCATAATAGAAGGCTTGGAGCTAGCTAGTACCATATGCGGCAAAATTATGGCAGAACGAGCCGTGTCTGGTCGTGAAATAGAATACGGCGTTTTGGGAATGGGCGATAATATAAAGGTTTCACTTCCTGGCGAAATCATCCATAATGCTGAATTTTACGATTATAACGCAAAATATAATTCCGTCTCCCAGACGATAGTCCCTGCCGAGCTCCCTCCTGATATTTTGACAAAAATGCAAGATATGGCGGCTAACATATTCCGAGCGGTAAATGCGAGCGGGCTTGCAAGGGTGGATTTCTTTCTAACCGATGAGGGCAAAATTATTTTTAACGAAATAAATACCATGCCAGGCTTTACGCCGATAAGCCTCTTCCCTGCCATGTGGGAGGCTAGTAATATATCGCTTTCTGAGCTATTGGACATTTTGATAGAAATAGCCTTCAAACAATGAGCTATATAGGTGTTTTCGATTCTGGACTGGGTGGGCTTACCACAATCAGGGCGATGCAACAGCTTATGCCCTCCGAATCTTTTATATATGTGGGCGATACTGCACGTTTACCCTATGGCGAAAAGAGTACGAGCGAAATATTAAAGTACGCTATGCAGATGGTAGATTTTTTGCAAGGGCATGATGTTAAACTTATAATTGTCGCTTGCGGTACTGTAAGCTCCACCGTTATGGACGAATTATGCGAATATTGCAAAATTCCGATTATAGACGTTGTGCGGCCAGGGATAGAATTTGCTATAAAATCGGCTAAGGATAAGTTAGCGGTAATTGCAACTGCCGCAACGGTAAGAGGCGGTTTTTTTCAGCAAGCTCTAAAAGGGCGGCATTTACAATTTGAAGTGCGTGCCTGCCCGCTATTTGTCCCACTCATAGAAAACGGCATGGCGGAACACCCCATAACCGTACCCATAGCAAAATTATATTTGAGCGATTTAACAGAGGCAGATACCATTGTTTTGGGCTGCACACACTACCCTCTAATCACTCACGCCATAAAAAAGGCAGTTGCCAGCGATACAAAATTAATCGATATGTCTTTGGCGGCTGTAAAAACAGCTCTAACACATTTAGAAACATCAAATATGTCAAACAGTTCAAAACCGCAATCCCAGCAATTTTACGTAAGCGGAAACACCAGCCAATTCGACAGACAAGCAAGCAAAATCCTAAAAACCCCCATAACCTCAAAAAAAATCTTCTGGAGCAACCCCAAATAAATTAAACCACCACAAAAAAATCACAAAAGAGGCGGGTCTGGGGGCGCGCCCCC
>WRKH01000266.1 GCA_009778175.1 Turicibacter sp. | reverse complement strand
CCTCCTTCTAGGATATACATCAATACGCCGATTTAGGTTAAAATCCCTAAATCCTGTCAACAGATACATTCTAACATATGCGAAAACATATGTCAAACATTTTTTAAATTTTTTTGACATATCGAATCTTCTTCTTTTTCTTTGAACGCCACAAACGTCATTTTTGGTATGGTCGCACTACACACAGGCATTAAAAACCCCGCTCCGCAATAATCGCAAGCACCGTCTCCAACGCATCCATCCCTGCACGACTAAAATAATGCGGCTCAACAGTAAACTCCTCAAAAGCCCGCCCCACCCCGTCAGTCGTATAAAAAGTATCCATTTGCAACACAAAACCCGTCCTGGGCAGCAGAAAATAAGCCCGACCGCAACCAACAACACCGCCCGTCGGCTCTCCCACCAAAGTAAACCCCGCCTCCCTTGCAAGATGAGCAAAAGCATCTGCCGCCGATGTGCTGTCCGACCCCGTTAAAACCCAGATATTTGCATTATTCATAAAAGGCCCAGGAGCTATCCCAAATATTGACGACATGGGCTGGATTTGTGTCAAAATTCTAAACCCGTATTCAAAATTTTCTAAATCTTGCTCGTTCATGCCAGTCAAATTATAGGTTTCCACTAGCTGACGTGCTGGGACTGCGTTAAATAATCGGTTAGTATTGCGAAACCCCGACCTCATTTCCAAAGTCATTGAGGGTGGGAAAATTTCATCGTTAAACATGGAAAAATCGTCGAATCTGTAAAATTCCTCCGCATGAATCGCAAGCTCGCCAGCGGTAATAAAAGCAAATTCATCAAGCACAATCGGCTCTCTAATGTTGGGAGCTATAAAAAGAATCGCAGGAAGCTCCACACGGCCCCCCGAATTATTCCTGATGTCAATTATGATATGCTCATAATTGTTAATTTGGGCAAGAAACATCCTAAGCTGGCTGTTTACGGCACTTGTCAGCGGCAGCAGGAAAGAATCCATTTCTACCAAAGCGATTCTGCCCTCTTCGATTATTTCCGTATGTACAGAATCGTTTATCGGAAATTCAAACGTCAATTCGGGTATCTCGATAGGCTGCTCCCGAAAATCATGCACAAATACAAATTCCACACCCGAAGGGTCGTCAACTCCCAAAAAATCTGGCGGAAACAATGTCAAATGCCCCACATCGTGAAAAATGGCTCGAAGCCCCTGCCGCATATGTTCGTAAAATACCAAATAATCCTCTTCCTGCCCGAACGCTCTAATTAAACTTTCCCTAAGATTCGCTAGTTCGTCCATGGAGTTTTGGGCAAAACGTCTATCCACCAAGCTCATAAAAGGGTAATTTTCCTGTATCAGCTCCACCATAAAATCGAAGTCGGCTAGGAAAATTTCTTGCTCTTCGGTAAGCTGGACGTTGCCGCAAGCCGCCAGTAAAATAAGTACGCCTATCAACATTATTTTTTTCATAAGTGCCTCCTCGAATTTACCAACCACGCCAACATCAGGGCGGTTGACAATCCTACACCAACCGCCCAATCTCAATCTCAAAACAACCCGCAAGCCTCGTCCCACATCGTCCCGTCAACCAAACCAAGCCCAGCATCCCGCACGGGAATCCCTTTCGCTTGCGAAAGCCGATACACGATATTCCCAGCACCATGCCCTAGCAAACCCCGCTCAATCGCACCGTCCACTATCGCCTTGACTTCCAATGACGAGAATCCCATTCGCAACAAGACACTCCGCTCAATCGCCGAAGTCGTGTTCTCATAGCCCAATTTCAACAGCGGATCGACCACTTTCTCGGTCAACTGCCAAAATCGCTCCTTTAACTCCTCGTCGCTCAAATCTTTCAAATGTGCCCGCCGTTCCTCAAAACTCTTTACCATTTCTATCCCTCCAAAATCTCTCTAACAAATTTTTCGGAACTCTTGGTCTCCGCCGCCAAAAACGCCAAATCCCCATCCGAAATTTCATCTCCGCCATTTTCTCGAAAATTCTTTACATAATGCCGAATAAATGACCCCCGCATCGCCGTCAAATCCACGTCCCGAGCCTGTATCAAATGCGGCGTTTCGGGCAGAATAATATTCTCCCCCGCAATCTCATTTTTGGGGTCGCCAAAGCTCAATTTTACGCCATTTTTACGGGCAAACGACAACTGCGGCTGAATATGCTTGCCCGCACCCGTGTATTCCGTTTCCTGCACGACAATAATCCTATCCTGCGGCATTTCCTGTGCCAATGCAAATGCGGCGCACAAAGACGTATTGCCCGCCGGCCCACGCTCCAAGCCCTCCAAATTCGCCAGCAACTCCGTCATATAGAAGACTTCGCCCTGATTTACAAGCACATATCTGTCGATATATCTAAGCGGCCGTCCCGCACTTCGAGGCATATCGCTCCTATCGGGGAAAGTCGCAAACGGAAAGCCAAAGCCCGTATGCCCCGTCGTAAACGATTTGCGATTAAATTGGCGGTCGCTCGCCATGTGCAAGCCTTTCAAATTAACCGATGCCGCCACAATTTCCGCACCCGAGCCAGCCCGAGCCAGCCCCCGAGCCGTTCCCGTAACATTGCCGCCGCCCGCATGAGTAACCACGACCATATCGGCATCCCGCTCCCTGCCCTCTTTTGCGGTAATTTCCCGCACCTGCCGAGCAATTTCCACGCCAAGCGTCTCTACGCCCGCAATCCCGAACGGCGAGTACAAACTAGCCGAAAAATAGCCCGTTTCTTCCAGCACCGTCAGGAATTTATAGAACAACTCGGGTCCAACGGTCATCTGAATAACCTCAGCCCCGTAAGCCTCACATTTGCGGGTTTTCTCCAAAATTTCAGGCTGCCCAACCTTGCGGGAATCATAACATTCCTGGACGATAATGCAACCCAAGCCCTGCGCCGCCGCCTGGCTAGCCACCGCCGCTCCATAATTCCCGCTAGTAGCCGCCGCAACGCCCTTATAGCCCATTTTTTTCGCATGGAAAACAGCCGTTGCCGCCCGTCTATCTTTAAAACTGCCCGACGGGTTCGCCGCCTCGTCCTTGACGAAAATCCTAGCACCAAAGCCCGCCTTGCTACAATGTCTCGCCAATTTCGTAATATTCCGCAATTCAATCAGCGGCGTATTGCCAACGCTCTGCCGCCTCTGAATTTCCGCTATTTCCTCGAAAGAATAGCCAATACTGCCCATCATTGCCTCATAATCGAAAGCAATCCCGCCGCTTTCAAACCGAGCAAAATCGATGCCCAGACTACCTTTCAAAATCTCATTTTTCCTAGCCATTACAGCTTTATAGCCATTATCCATTCAACATCTCCCGCACCTTACCAATTTCCAATATTTCCGGCACAAACCCGCCATAATCCACAGAAGTAGCAGGATTTTCCTCTTCCAAAACCCCTTCTTCCACTCGATTCATCCGAGTTCTAACCCGAGCAATTTCGCCAATTTCTCTATCTTCCAACAAAAACCCCTTAATCCACATAACAATCGGAACTTTCGCCGTATCTTCGGGCAGCCCTTCGGCCCTCTCCCCCACATCAAGCACAACTTTCCTCAACAAGACCCAACTACCCTCTTTAACCGTCATCATTTCACTTCTCATTTTTACCTCCTAAATTCAAAAGATTAAAACCGTGGGGCTCTGCCCCACACCCCGCAAGGGGGCAAGCCCCCTTGACCCCCATCGTTCGTTTTATGTGGCTCGTGGTTTTATCACAAACGCATCAAATTTGTAGCAGTTAGGCATTGCCACGACCCAAAAAAAGCGAAAGTTGGGGTCAAGGGGCTTGCCCCTTGCGGGGGTGTGGGGGCAGAGCCCCCACGGTCTTAAGGTTTTATTCTTTTTTCTGGTTTTACTAGTTTTGTGAAGTCGCCCATTATTGCTCTGGGGACGGGAATGTCTAGCATTGTTATTAGGCCTGAGTCGGCGTTTATTACTTGTGGGATGCAGTTTATGCACATGGCTATTGTGCCTAAGCCGCCGTCTATTTCAGGCGTGATCTGCATATTTATTTCGGGCGTGCCTTTTAGAACTATGTAGTCGCCTGTGTTTGTGCCTTCTGTTTCGGGCTCGATTTGTTGAGGGTGATACATATCGATTACTAGCTTGCCCGATTTTGTGCCCTGTGCTGTCATGTTGACACCCGCTAGGTTCCCTGCGGCGGCGAATCCGTATGGGGATTTGCGATCGACTGTCGTGATTATCGGCTTCATCTGCTGTTTGAAATCATCGATTTCTAAGCCCAATCCGTCCGCTATCATGGTTACGGACTCGTTGAAACCTACATGACCCGCTAAATGTCCGTCAGCTACGCCCTTGTTAAATTCCGCCTCGCTTATGCCAACACCCTGCTCTTCCATTACGGTCGGACCGAACGGGGAAAGGGAGTTGACACGCCGACAAAGTACGGATTCCACGTCCGTCATTGCGCCCGATAGGCAAATTGCTAGCAAATCCATGACCAAGCCAGGATTTATGCCCGTGCCTAGTATGGAGACGTTGTTGGCTTTGGCGATTTTGTCCAATTTTTTGGCAAGTTCGGGCTCGTTAGCCTTTGGATATGCCATTTCTTCGGCGGAAGTTATGACGTTCACGCCCAAGTTTAATAGGAGCTCCATCTTGTCAAAAGACTTTTTCACGAATGAATCCGTTGCAAGCAAGCAAACATCGCAAGAGGCGGGTTTTATTGCCTCCTTGATGTCCGCTGTTATGATGACGTTCGGGTTGTCGGTTGGGACGTTTAAAATATCGTTAATCCCCTTGCCAACGATTGCGGGGTTGATGTCGCATACGCCCGTTATTTCGATGCCTTTCTTGCCGAGCAGGACTTTTGCCATGCCCTGCCCCATCGCACCGAATCCCCAGATTGCTACCTTGATTTTGTTCATAAAAATACTACCTCTTTCTAAAAATTTGTTTGTAGGATTATTATAGCATAATTGTTGGGGGTGGGGAAGTGCTCGGTAAAAAAATTGGCAAACCAAAATTCCAGGCGACTCAAACAAGACCGCTTCCGATTACCAATGCCGCTCCAACTATCGCAAAGGCAATTATCACAAAAACCACAGTAAAGATGTTTTCGCTCCGCTTGCCTGTATAGATTCGCATGAATTTTGGCAAAAGATGCAGTTTTATTTTCAGGGGAAAGGAAATCCACACACCGTTGCGGGTACACGCATCCGATACGAAATGAGAAAACACGCCCAATGCAAAACCTATTAAGGCAGTGTTGAAAATATGTGTCAAGTGCGGCTCTATTTCCAATCGTCCAATCAAAAAAATCGGCAACACCAGTGTTATTAGCAAAATATCCAACGAATGAGTAAAAGTCCTGTGTTTAAGCTGTCTTGAGGCAGCTAGGTTTATCAATATTAACGCCGAGCCGATTATCGTGTACAGCAACGCTCCATCTAGCCAATTACTGAAATTTTCGGGCAAGCCTGGCACAAATATAAGCAGCGGCAATAGTGCAAACGGCAAGATGCAAATGCTAAAAATCTTCCAATTGTTACGCATACGGCTGTTGGAAACGTCAATATCGGGGAAATAGGAGCCGAAAAGGGCAAAGGGTAAAGCGAAAACGGGGCTGTAATTCAGCTCTATCAAGCCAAAGGTCGTTATCGCCCCCATTGCAGCCGTTGTGCAAGTGCCGTATATCATATGGCTTGTGCGATTCATAAATCAACCTCGCTCAAATCTCTGAAAACAAAATCGGGCTTGTGCGGGCTATTTTTAATGTCCGCTTCCGTACTTTCGCCCGTCAAGACCAGTGCTGTCTCCACACCCGCCGCTATTCCGCAAGCGATGTCTGTAAAAAGCCTGTCGCCTATAATTATCGCATCTTCTTTCGGTATCTGAAAGCGTTCGAGTGCCATTTCTATCATATCGGGGGCGGGTTTACCTATGAAAATAGGCTCTCTTCCCGTTGCATTGTTCAAAATCTGTGCAACCGAGCCGCAATCAGGTACATAGCCGTATTCTGTGGGGCAGGTCAAGTCGGGGTTAGAGGCTATGTAATCTATGCCAGAATTTAGGAGTTTGCACATATTTTCCAGTTTTTGGAAATTTAATTCTGTGTCATACCCCATAACCAATGCGGCGGGGTTTGACATATCCTGACTGACATTTACCCCCAATTCCGCAAGTTCTTTGCAAAAATCTTTTGTGCCTGACACATAAATCGGCAAATTTCCGTATTTTTTCAAATACCTAGCCGTTGCATGAGTAGAAGTTATTAGTCCGCCGTCTTGTACAGGGATTCCCATACTATTCAGCTTTTGCAAATACATTTCTGCACTTTTGGAAGAATTGTTCGTCAAAAAAATATGCCTTGCCCCAGCGGCGGCTAAACGCCTAAAAAAGGGCGGAGTACACTCAAATATACGATTTCCGAGATAAATCGTGCCGTCCATATCTAGCAAAAATAATTTTTTCAATTTTCCACCTCTTTCGTTTGCACCACCAAAAGCAATCCCGATTTTATAGCAATTTTTGCGGATTCTTTCAGGATTTCATTGCTTAATCCTCGAACAGAGCCGATTCGCAGATTTTCATCAATTAGCGGGTATTTTAAGCCTGTAGTGGTGATTCTGCCTGCTTCCGAGAAAAACGGCAGCAGACTAACCATTCTTCCGTTTGACTTTTGCAGCTCGCAAAAGTCATCGATTAAAACGATTCGGGTGTAAATGTCCAAGATTACAGCCTTTGCCCCGTATTTTAATGCCTCTGCAAGTACATGGATATTTCCCAGTGCATGATCAAAACGCCCGCCGAGAGCCGCTAGTATGAGTATATCTTGCGATTTTTTAAGGGCAAAATCCATAGCCAATTCCAAATCCGTTTCATCTTTCTCGGTCGGAAACCTCAAAATCGGCACATCTTTATATTCTGCCAAAATATCGGCAGGAGCGGAATCCAAATCCCCGATTATAATGTCGGGTGTTATATCCATATTGTAACAATGCTCTAGCCCGCCGTCGCAAGCTATTATATAGTCCGCCTCCTTCAAGGCTGTTTCCGCAAATTTTTTGATTTTTTCAGAGTTTTCATAAAACTCGCCATTGGCAATTATAGCAATTTTCACATCTACACCTTCAAATTAGTACCCTTGCGTTTGGTGCGTATGTCATAGCTTGCAAAGGTTTCTAAGAAACGCTTCACACCAAAATTAATATCGGTAGCCCCAAAAACAGATGTACCCGCAACCACAACATTCACGCCCGCATCAAGCACTCTGCGTAAATTTAACAAATCGATGCCGCCGTCCATTTCTATATCGGTTTTAAGCCCCTCGTTTGTGATAAATTTAGCCAATTTCTCGGCTTTGCCAAGTGTGAACGGCAACAGTGATTGCCCGCCAAATCCAGGTTCAACGGACATCACTAGTATCATCTCCACCTGGCTCACGAACGGAAATACGGCATCGAGCTTTGTGTGCGGGTTAAGAGCTATCCCTGGCAGGGCTTTATGTTCACGTATTTTGGCTATACAGTTAGTCAATTCCTCTTCGTTTTTCATAGTTTCCAAATGCACCGTAATAATGTCAGCCCCCGCCTTTACAAAGGTTTCTATGTATTTAATGGGGTTTGTTATCATAAGATGCACGTCGAAAACCAGCTTACTTGCCCGCCTTATGGACTTCAGAATCGGAGGTCCAAAGGTAATATTCGGGACATAATGCCCGTCCATCACGTCAAAATGTATGTAATGTGCTCCCGCTTTCTCTACTGCTATAAGAGCCCCGCCCAATGCAGTAAAATCCGCCGATAGTATTGAAGGTGCTAATTTATACATGGTTTCTCCTTATAAAACCGTGGAGCTCTGCCCCACAACTGGCACAAGACCGTCTTGCCGCTGGGGACACGCCCCCAGACCTGCTCGTTTTTTTGTTGTTTTTGTGTTACTTCGTAGGGGCGGATATTATCCGCCAGTCGTCGCTTGCGGGCGGATAATATCACTGTCATTAACTTAGTTGCCTAGGGCGGTCGAGGCAAGCCTCGACCCTACGGTTTTGATTGTAGGGAATGGGCTTGCCCATTCCGTTTTTTTTGCAATTCGTATTCATAAGTTAATGACATTGGGATAATATCCGCCCCTACAAAACCAAAAATTTGACGTTGAATACATTTCTTACACCGTGGGTAGTAGCTCCAAATATCTTTCGTATCTCTTTTCGCTAATTGTCTTGCCAAGCTGCATCTTTACAGCACAATCGGTCTCCGAATCGTGGATACAGTCCGAAAATCTGCATTGCCCAAGGTAGGGGCGAAATTCTCTGAAAAATACTGCAAATTCCGTTTTTGTTGTGGCTGGTAGATCTAAAGATGAAAAACCTGGAGTATCGATTACATAACTCGAAGATTGCCCATCGAGCGGTATGATTTCCGTGTGCCTGGTTGTGTGCTTGCCACGCCCTATTTTGTCGCTAATTTTACCCACTTCTAATTGCCTGTCGGTTAGCAGATTTATTATACTCGACTTGCCAACTCCACTCGGTCCTGCCAATACGGTGGTTTTGTTTTGCATATGCTCGATGAGCGAGGTTATCCCTAAATTTTGTGATGCGGCTGTGGTGAAAATTGGGTAAATCGGGGAGTAGATCTCGGACACAGTAGCGGGAACGGCAGAGTTCAAATCCGCCTTATTTATGCAAATTGCAATATCTATTTCTTCATATTCCGCCTGTATTAGGTAGCGATCGAGCAGGGCAAAATGCAGAGAGGGTTTCGTAGCGGCCATGACAATCAGCACCAAATCCACGTTAGCGACTTTCGGACGCTGCAGCTCGTTAGAGCGTGGCAGGAGTTTCATTAAAGTGCCGACGTTTTCGGTTTCTGTGGCTATTTCTACCCTATCGCCTACTATCGGGCTTGTTTTATGTTTCCGAAAAAGCCCGCGAGCATTACAAATATAGAATCCATCGCCCGTATCCACCGTGTACTGCCCGCCCACGCCCTTTATTATAATCCCCTTCATTGCGGGTTAAAATTTATGTCTTCAATACCCCTCATAATCATCGCATCCTCTTCTACAGAATATATTAAGAATTGCATTGTCCCCGAACCTGTAACGGGCAGAGGGATTGGAAAATTAACAATCGACACAGAGGAGTCGAAAACCTGACTAACCTCCCCGTATTCGGAACGTCCGTAAACACGCAAATGTACGCTCGTTACATCTTCGGGGACTGGCCATAGATTAATCTGTAGATTGGCTGTTGCTAGCTGCGGCGTAGGAGTTGGTACAGGGATTGGCACAGGTGTGGGTTGTGGAGTCGGCTCTGGCGTGGCTACAGGTGTCGGCGTGGCGGTTGGCGTGGCTATCGGAGCAGCCCCCGTTCCCGTACTGAATGTTATGTTCAACACAGTACCTGGCACAACAAGCGTACCTGGTTCAATCGATTGAAAAGAAACTGTGCCAGCAGCATAGAATGCGTTGGGTTCGTGTAACACCACACCCAAAGCCAAGCCCAATTCTTCCTCGATAAAATCCAAAATGCTAATTTCAGCACCGCCAGACATCACAGTTTCTTGCATACCTCGCAGATTAGGCATCGGCTCTGCACTCGGGATATTCGTTGGGTTTGTGTGCAAAACCACGGTTTGTCCACGAGACACTGGCATTTCGGGGGCTGGTTCGGTTTGCAAAACAATATTCACGTCTAAATTCACAATCAGTTCAATGTCAAATTCATTTTCAAGAATCTGGGTTTCTAGCCCAAGGGCTTGCAAATACCTTATAGCCTCGTCAAGTTCCACCCTGATTATATCTGGCATTGGAAAAAATTCACTTCCAAGGCTGATGACAATGGGCATCGAATCGCCTGCCGCCAAGGTTTCAGAAGGGGTTATCCCTTGCATCGCTATCGTCCCTTCGGGGTGTTCTTCGCTGTATTCTTCGCCCACGGGAAGGAGATTAATTTCATAAGCCGCTAACAAAAGTTCCGCCTCGGCTATCGTTAAACCGACAATATTCGGCGGATTTATCAGTGTCGGGATATTTCGCAAATTATTGTACACCAAAAAACTTGCCATGGTAATCAGCAAGACCAACACTGCCGCCGTTGAAAGTGCCGCAATTAAGACCTTTTTGTTCAAAGGCTCGGTTTCTTCCTCGTCGTCGTAGTCGGCAAAATCATTTTTGAAAGCCTCGATGCGTTCGGCTCGCTCGGCGTTGTATTTCTCGTTAATTTCGTTGCGTTCAACATTTGTTTTTTCGTCATTTGCGATTTTTGTATGTTCTGATTTGCTGCTTTTGCGTATTTCTTCCAAGTCGGCTTGTGTTATGCGGGTCGTAGGGCTGTCCTCCAAATTGATTGAATCCAGAACATCCACATTGTGGATTGCCCTTTTCATGTCTCGATACATATCCTCGACAACGGAATATCTCTTGGAAGAAGATTTTTCGGTCGCCTTGCGAATGATATGGCTCAGTCGATCGGAGATGTTGGGGTTAATCTCTTGAGGGTCGGGAAATGGGTCGTTCAGATGTTTTAGGGCTATCGCCACGGCGGCTTCGCCATCAAAGGGTAATTTTCCAGTCGCCATTTCAAACATTGTGATGCCAAGAGCATAAATATCGCTTTTATGGTCAACAAAACCGCCCCGTGCCTGCTCTGGCGAAAAATAATGAACACTTCCCATGGAATTGGCACTATTTGTTAGCGTGGCAGCCTTTGTAGCCCTTGCAATGCCAAAATCCGCTATTTTCACAGAGCCGTCCGTTGTTACCAGTATATTTTGAGGTTTAATATCCCGATGTATGACCTCATTTTTGTGGGCGTGGAGCAATCCGCTTGCTATCTGCACGGACACTCCCAACAGAGAATCCTCGTCAAAGGGTGCTCGTTTTGTTATCAAATCTTTTAGGGTTTTGCCCTCAACATATTCCATTACTATGTAATTTATCCCGTTATCTTCGCCGTAGTCGTATACTTTCACGATATTCGCATGAGACAGACTCGCTATCGATTGTGCCTCTTTATAAAAGCGTTCTACAAAAGCCTCTTCGAAATTTTCGCCTAGGCTTTCACGCATAACCTTTAATGTTACCATTCTATCCAATTTTGTATCTAATGCTCGATACACTACGGCCATACCACCAGACCCTAGCTGTTGCTCGATTTTATATCTTTCGCTTATAGTTCTACCAATTTGTAATTTCAAGGTTTTTTCACCCCTTTTTAAATATGTAGCTACTTGACTCGGCTACCGAGGGGAGTTTCAAGCAACCCCCAATAGTTTAAACCAGTCGCTTCGCTCAATTAATTTCGTATTTTATGACAACCACGGAAATATTGTCTCTGCCGCCGTTATCGTTGGCAGCATCGACAAGGTATTTAGCCGCTTCGCCGTTATTAGCAGTTACAATTTTTTTGATTTCATTTTCAGAAACCATGTTATAAAGGCCGTCGGAACATATCAAAACATAGCTTTTAGGCTCTATATCAAACACATGACCGTCAGCTAACATATCTGGACTTATCCCCAAAACCTTAGTAAGCACGTTTCGCTTGGGATGCACCTTCGCCTCGCTTTTTGTCATATGCCCCGCTTTTACCATTTCATTTACGTAGGAATGGTCGTTGGTAAGCTGGGTGATAGAATGTTCTGTAATTGCATATACCCTACTATCGCCTATATGTGTTATGTTGCATCTATTCGGCTCTTCGGTAAGGGAGCAAGCGGTAAGGGTCGTCCCCATTCCGTATAATTCTGGCCGATCCTTTGCATAAGACAGCACGCCCAAATTTGCCGCCGCCGTTGCGGAAGTTAGCAAATCGAGCGGGTCGTTTGTGTACTCATCATTTTGAACGCCTTTTACAAAATCACAAAAGTAGTCCACCGCCAGTCGGCTCGCAACCTCGCCCCCGTTATGCCCGCCCATACCGTCCGCAACAATAAAAAGGTTCGGCAAAAGCCCCTCTGGTTCAAGGGAGGCAAAAACCGTATCTTGGTTGATTATGCGGGATTTTCCCACATTGGTCTGGACAGACATCTTTAGCATTTAAAAAGCACCTCAAGCACATCAAAAATTGAAACATTTGATATTTTACATTATACACGGCTTTTTCGATATTTGCAAATAAATTTTCCAAAATTATTCAAAATCGTTAAAAGCTTGATAAAAATGGGCAAATATGCTACAAAACAGTCGGCGTGGATTAAAGGGGGGTGGAAAAATAAAAAATACTTTTGATACTTGCAAATTAAAAAATCATGTGTTATAATGGCGGTTGTTCTTATTGTATGGAAGGGGATTTTTATGGATTTGGTTTTCATGGATTCCCCCATTTTTGAAAGATATATCGGCGAAGAACAGCAAGCCGCCTTCGATTTGCGAGATGTTGTCCATACTAAAGACGGATTTGCGATTGATTTGCGTGGGGTTTATCTTTAATTAGGAAACTCAAATTGACAAAACGCTGTAGAATCGGTACAATGAGAGTGGCAATGTTGAGCAATTAAAGCGAAAGGGGAACTAACATGAGAACAATCGAGGATATAATAGTATTTGACGGCGACAGGCTGATTACGGAAGAGGAGATGTTTGCGGAATTTGAACATCATTTTATATTGCTGCGATATGAGGACGATTTTATGCGCAAATATCCTGGGTATAGGGGATGGCTAGTTGCGGCTGTGCCAGTTGACGAGGAACTGGACGATGCCCACGAATGGACTCTTCTTGACGAGTACGGCGAGGAGCATTTAGACCACTGGATGATAAAGTACACTTTCGACAGAAGAAAGGAATATTATTGATGTTTGAAAACACGCTAAAACTTGAATCCAACGTAATGCGGTACATTGTTAAAGTCGGTTTAAAATCCATGTTAGGATTTAGAAAACGTGAGTGCGATGCAATTATCGACACAGGCTGCAAAACCACGCTATGCCCGTTGAGCATTGCGAAATTATTCGGCACGAAACGCAACATCTCACAAAACATCCACATCGGCGGCCGCATTTACCAATCTCAAATCTACGTACTAAACACAATCATTTTGGACAAACTAACCATACAACACTTGCCCGTATTCGCTTGCGATTACAGGGGTTCGATTAGAGACAGCCTGTTAATCGGCTGCAATGTGCTGAAACAGCTGAAATTTTTAGTC